>JBGSLP010000334.1:0-2511 GCA_041740655.1 Alphaproteobacteria bacterium | reverse complement strand
TCGTAGATCGCGGGCGAGGATGTCTTCGGCATCGACACGTAAGCGTCGCGCTCTGAAGGCGGCAAAGCAGTGCGTATCAGCGTCCGGAAGATGACCAGCGCCGCAATGATCGCATGAACGCCCGCCGTCCATAGAAATAACCCACCCGGCCCCGCGGAATCCATCAGCATGGACGCGAAAATCGGCCCTCCAATCGCAGCGACCGAAAATACGAGCAACAAATTACTGCTCACATCAACCGTGTCCTCGCGTTCGGCGTAGTCGTTCGCGTGCGCGAGCGAAATCCAATAGACCGGCAGCGCGCACAGACCGAATGCAAAGATTAGCGGCAGTTTGATCTCCGCCGTCGTTCCGCTCGCGAAGTAGAGCCCGATGCCGAGCGCACATGCGAAAAACGTTAGGAAAACGAGCACTTTTCGCCGGTCGTAACGATCGGACAGCTTGCCGATCGGGAACTGCGCCAGCGCTCCGCCCAGAATTGCAAAGGTCATGAAGACGGCGATCAGCGAGACGGGCAGCCCGCTGCTTTTAGCGTACACCGGCCCTAGCGAATAAAAGGCGCCATTGGCGAAGCCCGCTCCCGCTGAGCCGATCACAGCGGCAGGGGAAAGCCTGCTCAACCAGAGCAAACGGACCGATGGCGGACGTGGAATTGAAGGCGTCGGCGCGAGCGTGAGCGCAACGGGCACGGCCGCGACCGAGAACATAATCGCCGCGAGCGAAAACAGCTCGAAGCCCGCCGGGTCTCCAAAATTGATGAACTGCTGCCCGATCATGACGGCGGACAGGTTTACGATCGTATAAATAGAGAGCACGCGCCCGCGCGTATCGTTGGTGGCGGTCCCGTTGAGCCAGCTCTCGAACACCATCAGGATGCCCGCGAAACACACGCCGGTCAGCCCGCGAATCACCCACCATACCGGCGGCTCGGTCCAGATCGCCTCGGCGAGCGGTGAAATGGTCGCGACGGCCGTGAAAACCGCAAAGGCCCGGACGTGCCCAACGCGCGCGATCGCCCATGGGCAAAGCAGGCACCCAACCATCAGCCCCGCATAATAGGCCGAGCCGATCAGGCCGATCTGCAACCGGCTGAAGCCTTCGATATCGGCGCGCAGCGGCAGGAGTACGCCCTCGAGTGCGTTGCCCGCGAGAACAATGGCCGCAGACAGCAGCAACGCGGCGATAGGTTTGATGGTGGCGACCATGGGTTCTCTCGTTTACGCAAGGCGACGATGGGAGGCGGCAGATACTGGTCTGGCTGGGCTCTTAGCGGCGAACACATCGCGCAAGCGACCGCCTTAACTAGGCCACGGGGAACTTGCATCAGTCTGAGGCATTCTATCGACGGCATCGTTATAAAAGGGAAACAACACCGATGAAACCATATGTACGATACGCAGTGGCCGGAGCTTCAGCGATCTGTTTCGGACTGGCGCCTGTCGCACAGGCAAAACCTGAAAGCACTGTGCGTGCCGGCGTTCTGACTTGCTCGGTTGAGGGGGGCGCGTCGTTCATTTTCGGCTCGACCAAGGACATGCGTTGCGTATTCGACAGTGAGGGCCGCAAAGAGCGTTATGTTGGCCGGATCGACAAATTTGGCGTCGACATCGGCATTACCGGCAAATCGGTTCTGGTCTGGACCGTGCTGGCCCCAACGGACAACCTGTCCGCAGGTTCTTTATCAGGCGAATATATCGGCATTTCTGCTGATGCGTCGATTGGCGTTGGCGGCGGAGCAAACCTGCTCGTCGGCGGATCGAATGATACGATTTCGCTGCAGCCATTGAGCGCTCAGGCGCAGACAGGCTTGAATGCTGCTCTCGCGGTCGCCGCCCTCAAGCTGCAGGTATTTGACGAAAGAAGCTGATTGAGTTGATGAGTTGATTAATGAAAAAGGCCCGTTTGCACGGGCCTTTTTAATGCGCTTATTTTAACGTGTCTGGCTCATAATAATCGTCGTCGTACCGCTCACTGCGGCGGGCCGGCGCGTCATAGCGGCGATAGTCCTCCCGGCGATATTCTTCCGAATAGCGCTTTTCGTTCGGGCGAGAATATTCACGCGGCGGCTCACGATAGGCATGAGCGCTGGTATGTTCGTTGCGATGCAGTTTCAGCGAAAGCGCGGCGGTCAACGCGCGGCTGCATGTTTCGGAAACCTCGTCGGCATGGTCGCCAAGGCATTGCACAGCGCGATCTTCGCCGGGCGGAACGTGTGAGCAGAGCGCGTGATAATCCGGTGTGCATGACCGAATGGCGGCCGCTACGGTGAACGCCTTATAGCAGCGCGGGCTCAGATCAGCTTTGTTGTCCTGAAGGCATGACAGAATGCGACCGCCTCCTGGCGGAACTCCGGGGCAAAATTCGCGATAATCGTCGCGGCAGGCGTCGACCATCTCGATCACGCGTTCGCCGGGATCAGCGGACGCGGGGATGTAAGCGGCAACGGCGAAGACAGCCGCTGCTGCGAGTTTTTTCAGGGTCAGGTTCATGGGGATGCTCCACTCTCTCGGC
>JBGSLP010000333.1:0-4154 GCA_041740655.1 Alphaproteobacteria bacterium | reverse complement strand
TCCATCAGGATGCTGCGCGAAGACCTCGGCTTTAGCGGCGTCATTGTCGTAAGCTTTCTGGCGTCTCCGTCGGCGGCGGATGACGGCTGGCTCGAAAAAGCCTCCGTCGAGGCGGTCTCGACCGGCGCGGATTTGCTGCTGGTGAAAAGTTCTCCGAAGGCTGATGACGATCAGGTCTCCGTTGCGGCCAAAGCTTTGAAGGATGCGACCGTATCGGGTCAACTTACCCGCGAGAGGCTGAACGCCGCCAATGCAAATGTGGATGGCCTTCGCCGCAGGATGGAAGCTACGCTCGAAGCCCGCCGAAAGCGCGACTTTAGCACCACACGCAACGAGTCGGCGCAGCCCAACGTGAAAAGCAATTAAAGCCCGTTTCGCGATGTGCCAGTCGAGAAATTCGGCGCTTTTCATCATGATGGCGGCCAAGGGCTGCCATCAACATCCTTAATCAGCGGGTTGGCACCGGCGTTTCGCCCCGATAATCGTAAAATCCGCGATTTGTCTTGCGGCCAAGCCAGCCAGCTTCGACATACTTCACCAGAAGCGGGCACGGCCGGTATTTCGTATCCGACAACCCCTCGTAAAGCACCTGCATCACCGACAGGCACGTGTCGAGGCCGATAAAATCCGCCAGTTGCAGCGGCCCCATTGGGTGTCTTGCGCCAAGGCGCATCGCGGTGTCGATCGCCTCGACAGACCCAACGCCTTCATAAAGCGTGTAAACCGCCTCGTTGATCATCGGCAAAAGAATGCGGTTGACCATGAAGGCGGGAAAATCTTCGGAAACGGCGATGGTCTTGCCGAGGCTCTCCACGAATATGCGGGATGACTGGAATGTGGCGTCATCTGTCGCGATGCCGCGAATCATTTCAACCAGGTCCATCACCGGCACCGGGTTCATGAAGTGCATGCCGATGAACTGCTCTGGCCGGTCGGTCGCAGCGGCAAGGCGCGTGATCGAGATCGACGATGTGTTGGTCGCTAGAATGGCCTCGGGCTTCAGATAGGGGCAAAGCGCGACCATGATCTTGCGCTTTATGTCCTCGTCCTCGGTCGCGACCTCGATGACCAGATCGGACTCGGCGAAGGCTTCATAACCGGACGCGTAGATGATCCGATCGAGCGCCTTCTCGCGCTCCTCGGGCGTCAGCTTGCCCTTGCCGATCATGCGGGACATGTTGCCGTTGATCGTGGCGAGAGCCGCGTCTACGCGCTCCTTCGACAGATCGTTGATCAAGACCTTATAACCAGCGACCGCAAGTATCTGCGCAATGCCCTGCCCCATCTGACCCGCGCCGATCACGCCGATATTTTTGATCGTCAGTATCTGGCCGTCCGATTTGTAGCCGGGCTCCGGTCTGGTGTTCATCGAGTTTATCAACATCTCGTTCATTCTAATGCCCTGTAGCGCTGGGCCGTCAGCCCGCCGCCTTGTCCAATTCGGTTTCAAATTCTGGCAGTATGTGGAAGAGATCGCCGACAAGTCCGTAGTCAGCGACCTGGAAGATCGGCGCCTCCTCATCCTTGTTGATGGCGACGATAACCTTCGCGTCCTTCATCCCGGCGAGGTGCTGAATGGCGCCCGAAATTCCGACAGCGATATAAAGCTCCGGGGCGACGACCTTGCCGGTCTGGCCAACCTGATAATCGTTCGGCGCAAAGCCCGCATCGACGGCCGCGCGGCTCGCTCCGACTGCGGCGCCCAGCTTGTCGGCGATGCGCTCCAATATCTTGAAATTTTCGCTGGATTGCATGCCGCGACCGCCGGAAATGACGATCCGCGCTGCGCCGAGATCAGGCCTTGCGGACTGCGACAATTGCTCGGAGTCGAACGCCGACAGGCCGAGCGAGGCGGGCGCCATTATGGTTTCGATAGTCGCGCCGCCTCCGACAGGGGCGGCCGCAAAAACCGACGGCCGGACGGTTATGACGTTCTTCGGGCTGGACGATTCCACGGTCTGGATTGCGTTGCCCGCATAGATCGGACGCTCGAAACGGTTCGGCGCGAGCACTGCCGTGATTTCAGAGATTTGTGGAATGTCGAGAAGCGCCGCGAGCCGGGGGCCGATATTCTTCCCGTCAGCGGTTGCTGGCGCGACGAAAGCGTCGTAGTCGGCCATGAGCGGTTGCGCCAGATTGGCTACATCCTCGGCCAGTTTCTGCTCAAGGTGCGCCGCATCGGCGAGGAGCACTTTGCGCACGCCGCCAAAGCGGGCCGCTTCCTCAGCGACCGCGCCGCAATTGAAGCCAGTAACGAGAATGTCAATGTCGCCGCCAATGGCGAGCGCCGCCGTCAGCGTCTTGGCGGTCGCAGCGTTGAGCTGGCGGTTGTTATGTTCGGCGAGGAGCAAAATGGCCATGATCAGATCACTCCGGCTTCGTTCTTGAGTTTGTCGACCAGAGCTGCAACGCCGCTCACCTTGATGCCGCCCTTGCGCTTGGGCGGCTCCGCCGTTGCCACAATTTTGAGCATCGAGGCGAGGTTGACGCCAAGGCTATCCGCCGCAATTTCCTCTAGCGGCTTCTTCTTGGCTTTCATGATATTCGGCAAAGATGCGTAGCGCGGCTCGTTCAGGCGCAAGTCGGTCGTCACCACCGCCGGGAGCTTGAGCGCGACGGTTTGCAGCCCGCCGTCAACCTCGCGGGTCACCTTTGCCTTGTCGCCCTCGATGACGACTTTCGAGGCGAAAGTGCCCTGCGGCCAGCCCAGAAGTGCGGCGAGCATCTGGCCGGTCTGATTGCAATCATCGTCGATCGCCTGCTTGCCCATAATGACAAGGCCAGCGCTTTCCTTCGCGACAATCGCCTTTAAAAGCTTGGCTATCGCGAGCGGCTCAAGGGCTTCGTCTGTCATGATGTGAATTGCGCGGTCTGCGCCCATTGCGAGGGCGGTCCGGAGAGTTTCCTGCGTCTTCTGCGGGCCGATGGAAACGGCTATGACTTCCTCCGCGAGGCCCGCTTCCTTCAGCCGGATGGCTTCCTCTACGGCGATCTCGTCGAAAGGATTCATCGACATTTTGACGTTTGCGGTTTCCACGCCGCTGCCGTCGGATTTGACGCGAATCTTCACGTTGTAATCAACTACGCGCTTTACCGGCGTCACAATCTTCATACCCGCTCCGTATCTACCCGGCAATTCTGCTCATTATGTTCGCATGTGCGAAAGGGAAAGACAATATGGAACGTCCTGTGATGCAGCGCAACAAAAACACGAACGTTGCAGTTTTACAGGCCGGTTGCGCGGTCGAACAGGGGGATGCCCGGGCGGCGCATGAACAGCACGAGAATCGCGCCCGCTATGAAGCCGCCGATATGCGCCCACCACGCCGTGGCGCCGCCGACATTCGTCACCACGTTGACGATCTGGAGAATAATCCAGATGCTGAGAATGAAGCCCGCGCTGAGGCGAATCGGAATTTTGAACAGGACTAAGCACCAGACGCGCACATTCGGGTGCAGCATGAGGTAGGCTGCAATAACCCCGGCGACAGCGCCGCTCGCGCCGATAAGCGGAACGTCGGACGTTGACTGGCTTACGGCATGAGCCATTCCCGCGAAAATTCCGCAGAGGATGTAGAAAACGAGGAATTTCAGATGCCCCATGGCGTCTTCGACATTATCGCCAAACACCCACAGGAACGCCATGTTGCCTGCAAGGTGGAGCCAGTCCGCATGCAGAAACATATACGTTATCAGCGTCAGTCCCTCCGGAAGCTGTCCGGCGACTGGCGCCGCTGCGGGCGCATTTTCGGCGACCGCGGATAACAGGCCCGGCTTGATCAGTTCCCGAGGAACGACGGCAAGGCCCGCAAGCTGCTCATTGGTCATCGCCGCGACGAGGTTGAAAGCGCCGATCTCGAAAAACGCGAAAACGACGACGTTGACGACGATCAACGTGAACGTGACGTATTGAAAGCGGAGGCTTTCGAGAGGATTCTTATCCCATAACGGAACGAACAGCATCGTTTCCCTCTTGCCTCTAGCGGTTCGCGCCCGGTTTCCAAAGGACGTCGCCGGCGCCTTTGGCGTTGACATAGCGGCTGGCGACGAACAGAAAATCCGACAGCCGGTTGATGTATTTCAGCGCCGGCTCGCCGACGATCTGGCCTTCCTCGGCGGCAAGCTCGACCATGGCGCGCTCGGCGCGGCGCGAC
>JBGSLP010000332.1:0-2528 GCA_041740655.1 Alphaproteobacteria bacterium | reverse complement strand
GGGCGCAACCGCTTGCCGCCACCGAGCGAGCCGTACCGCATCGCGGCGGCGAGGCGCTCAGGCGGAGACACGCCACCGGCAACAGGCGTGAGCCATTCGTCGAGCCGCGCCTCAATTAGGGTTGCGCACGACTGAAGGCGCTGATTAAAAGTGTCACGCGGGTTGAGCTTTAACACGTAATACGTTCATGACCATTGTTGCAGAAAATCTGCGTTATCTTAAAGCGCGCCTGAAGTCCATCCGCTTATGGCTTTTGCCTGGCCCGGCTCCACGAGTTGACGGCAATAATACAACAAAACCTAGCGCCGGACTGGCCGGATGGCGCGCAAGGCATCCAGACCTCGACCGCATCGCCCGCGTCGCCGCCATTTCCCTGTTCGTGTTTCTGGCCGCGCCTTATGTCTTTGTGCTGATCTACCGCTTCGTTGACCCGCCGATTTCCTCGCTCATGCTGCGGCAGGCGCTAACGGGTACGTCGATTGACCGGCAATGGGTGGATATCGAGGCAATCTCGAAAAATCTGCCGCATGCCGTGGTGGTTTCAGAAGATTCCGCGTTTTGTAACCATTGGGGCGTTGACTGGCGCGCAGTCGAGGCCGCCATTGAGGACGCGGAGAATGGCGATATTCCACGCGGCGCATCGACCATTCCCATGCAGACCGCCAAGAACCTGTTTCTTTGGCCCGAGCAGACCTATGTCCGCAAGGCGCTGGAATTGCCGCTGGCTTACTGGATATCGGCGGTCTGGCCGAAATGGCGCGTAGTCGAGATTTACCTCAATATCGCGGAATGGGGACCGGGTATATTTGGGGCCGAAGCGGCCTCGCAGCGTCATTTTGGCAAATCCGCATCTAACCTTACTCAGAGCGAGGCGCTCCTCCTGGCCGCAGCGCTGCCAAACCCCATTCGCAATATAGTCTCGAAGCCGGGCCCACGGCTGCGCACCCGCGCCGCTCGCCTTCGCGGCCGCGTCGCCCGCGATCCAAAGGCCGCCGCCTGCATTTTTGATTGAAGGGCGACCGGTCGGATCGGCATGTCTTTGCCATAACTCGCGATTGCTGAAATCAACGAAAATTTTAGGTCAAGCGCAAATCTCACACAAATTGGCATTTGCCCTCGCGCAAATTCCGGGCTATTCGTTTGATCCAAAATTGGAGTTTGAAATGGCTGTACCTAAACGAAAAACCTCGCGTATGAAGCGCGGCTTCCGGCGCTCTGCGGATGCGCTTGTCTCTCCCGTGTATGTCGAGGACAGGGACTCCGGCGAATTGCGTCGTCCACACCACATTGACATGAAGACCGGACAATATCGCGGGCGTCAAATCCTGGAGCCGAAGCAGGACATCTGAGGGCTTTGCATCGGTTAAAGGAATTGTGGCTCCGCCAAGCGGCTTGCCCGCCAGTCAGGTGAATGTGGTGTAAAGTCATGCTCTGGAACATTCCCTGGATCGTCGTCGCCCTCATCCTTTACAACCTGCTGGCGCTTGTCTTCAGCGCGGGCCAGACTGCTGGTGCGTCTGTTTTCGATCAGGAGCTGTTTCGCGTTACCCTTCTGTCCGGCGCGCCATGGGCTTTGAAGCTCGGCGACATGATGATCGCGCTAACGCTCGTGCTGCTGTTTCTCGAATTGATGAAGGCGTCTCGCCACAGCGGCGTGTCAGTTTATGATCACGCCCTTTCGATGCTGCTCTTTATCATTTGTCTGGTCGAGTTTCTGACAGTCAGCCAGGCGGCGACCTCCGTTTTCTTTGTTATTTTGATGGTGACGCTGATAGACGTAATGGCGGGCTTCATTATCTCAATCCGTTTCGCACGGCGGGATTTATCGCTGGGCGCTGAGGGCGCCTGATCGCCGCGACAATGGAAATGCCAGTGTAAGGTTACAAAAAGGGGACGGACATGATTTCGAATTTTCCATGGCTCTTAGTGGCCGTCATTGTATACAACGTGATCGCCTTTGGGCTTGGGGTTGATCCGCAAATTCCGCCTGCAAACGCTGACGGCTCGATCCCGCCGATTCTGACCGCGTTCGACCAGCCGCTGTTCACCGTCCCGATGATTTCGCCCGGCTACTGGCAGCTCAAGCTGGGTGATCTGGTTATCATGCTGACGCTGGCACTGCTCTTTGTCGAACTGGTCAAGGCGACCCGCACCAGCAGCTATTCGATCGTCGACCACGCCATGTCGATGGTGGTGTTCATCATCTGCATCGTCGAGTTTCTCGCGGTCAAGCAGGCGGCAACGTCGGTGTTCTTCATTATCATCATCGTCGTGCTTATCGACGTCATCGCTGGCTTCACGATTACCATACGCGCGGCGAAACGCGATGTCGCCTTTGGAGGAGCCGACGTTCACTAAGCCTGCCGTCGGCGGGAGATTATTGCGAAGGGCCGCGCCAAACGCGGCCCTTTTGCATACCTGAAATCCAAAAACGGCCCGTGATAACGTGGGCCTGAGCGATGCGGCCTCAAAGTAGGCCTTACACCGTTTCTCGTCTCGCAGAGAGAACGCGGACATGTCTGAAAAGA
>JBGSLP010000331.1:0-3054 GCA_041740655.1 Alphaproteobacteria bacterium | reverse complement strand
ACGGGCGTCTGCGATCTGGCTGCCGCCGCGCGCGACCATCGCCTTCATGTCATCGAGATCGCGCACGAGCGATGCGTTTTTGCGCACGGTGAAATGACGCTCGGAGCGGCGCGCTGGTTCGCCTGTCTCCAGCGGGCGGCCCTCCGCCCTCCATTTCGTCAGTCCGCCATTCAGGACCGCGACGTCGTTGTGGCCCATCACGCGAAACATCCACCATGCGCGGGGGGCGCTGTAAATTCCGCGCGCATCGTAAACGACGATCCGCATCCCGTCGCCCACGCCCATCTTGCGCATGCGCAGGGCGAATTTCTCCGGAGAAGGCAGCATGTTCGGGTTGGGGTTGTTCTCGTCCGACAAATCCTCGATGTCGAAGAACAGCGCGCCGGGGATATGCTCATCGAGGTAAGCCTGTCGCGGGGTGCGGCCGTCAGGCAGGTTTCCGAGCGTCGCATCAAGGACGACGAGGCCGGGCGAGCCGATGTGCTCCGCTAGCCAGCCGGTTTCACACAGCCACTTGCTGGAATTGTCGTTCATGATCGCCTCCCAAAGCGCGTCGTTTTATTAGATTTGCGCAAGAGTACCATTGCGCGGCTGAAAAATGCCAACAGGTTCTTCGTGTCAGATTGCAACGGAGGGCAGGGGCTTGCCGCTGATCAGCCAGGGCGGAACGGGCAGGCCGCGCTCGATCAGGAAAGGGATATTGAATAGCTTGCTCTGATAGCGCGTCGCGTAATCGCACAGGATGGTGACGATGGTGTGCCCCGGCCCCATGTCTTTCGCCAGCCGGATGGCGCCCGCGATGTTGATGCCGCTCGATCCGCCAAGGCAGAGCCCTTCCTCCTGAATGAGCTGGAAGACGATCTCCATCGCCTCGGCGTCATGTATCTGATACGGGCGGTCGATGACCACGCCTTCGAGGTTCGCCGTGATGCGGCCCTGGCCGATGCCCTCCGTGATGGATGCGCCCTCGGCGCGCAGTTCGCCGATCGTGAAATAGCTGTAGAGCGCGGCGCCCATCGGGTCGGCAAGGCCTATGAGAATATTCGGATTCTTGGCCTTGAGGCCCATGGATACGCCGCCAATGGTGCCGCCCGTGCCTGCCGCGCAAATGAAAGCGTCAACGCGCCCTTCGGTCTGGCGCCAGATTTCCTCGGCGGTGGTCTCGATATGGCCTTGCCGGTTAGCGACATTGTCGAACTGGTTGGCCCACATCGCGCCATTCGGCTCCGTGGAGTCGAGCACCTGCGCGAGGCGCGCCGAATATTTCACGTAATTGTTCGGGTTTTTGTAAGGGACGGCGGGCACCTCCACCAGTCTTGCGCCCATCGCCCGCAACGCATCTTTCTTCTCGGCGGATTGCGTTTCCGGGATGACGATGACCGTCTTATAGCCGAGAACGCTGGCGACCAGCGCCAGGCCGATCCCCGTATTTCCGGCCGTGCCCTCGACAATGGTGCCGCCCGGCTTTAGCGTGCCCTTCCGGATCGCATCTTGAATGATGAACAGCCCGGCGCGGTCCTTGACCGACTGGCCGGGGTTGAGAAACTCCGCCTTGCCGAGAATTTCGCACCCGGTCTCCTCACTCGCGCGCTTGAGGCGGATGAGCGGCGTGTTGCCGATCAGATCGAGAACAGATGTGACGGATTGGCTTAATTCGCGCATGATTCATTTTCAAAGTTGCTGAAAAGCTGACGACATTCGTCCCTTTTCAAAGTAGGCGTTCCCTAATAGCGCGGGAACCTCGTCGATGGACATCATAAACCTTGTTTCGACGAATTTGCTCTCGCCCGCCATCCTTTTTTTCGTGCTGGGCCTGGCGGCCGGACTGCTGAGGTCCGATCTCAATGTTCCCGAAAGCATCAGCCGCTATCTCTCGATCTACCTGATGATGGCAATCGGATTTAAGGGAGGAAGCGCGCTTGCGGCTGCGCCGTCGATCAGTCAGACCATGATTTTGACCATGAGCGCTGGCGTTGCTCTCAGTTTCCTGTTGCCGTTCCTCGCCTACACGCTGGTGAAGGCGCTGTCCAAAATCGACAGTCCCACAGCTGCGGCAATTAGCGCCCATTACGGCTCTGTAAGCCTCGTAACTTTCGTGACAGCGGTAGGGTTCCTGGATACCCAAAGCATTCCCTATGAAGGATACATGCCGGCTGTGCTCGCGCTCATGGAGGCGCCCGCGATATTGTCCGGGCTGTTCATTGCACACCGAGCGGCTCCCGAGACGATTGCGGCTGGCGACAGGGCGACACCGCTTCTTAGCCGTGAGATTTTCACGAATGGCGCGATCCTTCTGTTGATGGGAGCATTTTTGATCGGCGCGGTCACCGGCAAGCCGGGCGCGGACCGAATGGCCGGTTTTCTCGTGACGCCGTTTCAGGGCGTGCTGGCCCTCTTCTTGCTGGATATGGGCCTTATCGTGGCCCGCCAGCGCGAAGAGCTAAAGCATCTCAACGCATCGCTTTTGCTATTTGGCCTCCTTATGCCGCTTATTTCTGCGGCCATTGGGCTGGCGGTTGTGCTCGCTATCGGCCTTGACAGAGGCACGGGCACGCTCTTTGTGGTGCTCGCGGCCAGCGCGTCTTATATCGCCGTGCCCGCAGCGATGCGCCTCGCTCTGCCGCAGGCCAAGGCGGCGATCTATCTGCCGCTGTCGCTGGCGGTGACGTTCCCCTTTAACCTAGCCATCGGCATTCCCTTATATTTCGCACTGTGTTCGCAGATGCTGCCCAACTAGGCGCTTTCGCAACTCGCGAGCGCCGGTTGGATTGTCGGCTCGGAAACCAATTTTTGAAAGCTCTGAGCGTCGCTATAGACGCGGGCGCATGAAGCGCTTAAATAACGCCAACCTTAGCGGGCGTGGCGGAATTGGTAGACGCACTGGATTTAGGTTCCAGCGACGCAAGTCGTGGGGGTTCAAGTCCCTCCGCCCGCACCAAGCAACGCGCTTATCCATCAGTTTTTAAAACACAGTTTAGAGCGAACGGTCATATGCAAGTTACAGAAACGAATTCTGAAGGATTGAAGCGCGAATTGAAGGTCGTCATCGGCGCA
>JBGSLP010000330.1:0-3606 GCA_041740655.1 Alphaproteobacteria bacterium | reverse complement strand
CGGTCGGCGCCGCTCACCTGATCGGCGACGGCAGCGTCCAAGTGGAACTCGCCGCGCACGGCCACGTCGCCGAACGCCTGCAATGAGCTGTTCCCTGCGCGCTGAGGCGTGCCGGTCTCGCACACGCTTTGCCCAAAGCGTGCCGCACCAGCCCTGATTTTCGCACCTTAACCAATAAACCTGTCGCGCAGCACGCGAATTGCCGCGCCGCAACGCACCCTGCCGCCGAGCAACCCGGCCCCGTACTTGCTGACCCTTACGTCAGACTGACGAACGGGAGCGCGGCGCATGCCAATTTCGGACAGCGTGAAGCTGGAGGGGAAGGTAACAATCTTCCACCCCACGCTGGTGAACCTGTATGGCTGCGATGTCGGCGACGGCTCGCGCATCGGCGCTTTTGTCGAGATCCAGAAGGGCGCGGTCATCGGCCGGCGATGCAAGATTTCCTCGCACACCTTCGTCTGCGGAGGCGTGACCATCGAGGACGAGTGCTTCATCGGCCACGGCGTGATGTTCACCAACGATCGCTTTCCACGCGCGACGAATTCCGATGGTTCGCCGCAAAGCGACGCTGACTGGTCACTCGAGCTGACGCGCGTGAAACGCCGCGCCTCGATCGGATCCGGCGCCACCATCGTCTGCGGGATCACCATCGGTGAAGGCGCGCTGATTGCAGCGGGCGCGGTCGTCACCCGCGACGTTCCCGATTTCGCGGTGGTTGCGGGCTGCCCGGCGCGGGTGGTCGGCGACGTTCGCAGGATGTCGGCGGCAACGACCGCCGCCACCGTCAATGGCTATGAAGAAGAGGCGGTAGGCCAATGACCACAAAGAATGGGACCACGAGCAAGAAAACCCCCGCCCAGAACACCAGGGCGAAGTCTCGCAAGAAGGTTATCGCCGAGTCCGGCCCCTCGATCGATATTTTGACCGGTCCGCGCGTCGCCACGAAGCGTGACGTGCTGAACATCGGCGTCATCGGCTACGGTTATTGGGGCCCGAACCTGGTGCGCAACTTCGCGGAACTGACCGAAGCGCGCGTCCACACCGTTGCCGATCTCAATCCCAAGGCGCTGGAGACGGTTTCGCGCCGCTTTCCGGCCACCAAAGTCACGACGGACGCCATGGCGCTGATCCGTGACCCGGAAATTGACGCCGTGGCGATCGCCACCCCCGTCGCCACACACTTCTCGCTGGCCATGGCCGCCCTCAAGGCCGGCAAGCATGTCTGGCTCGAAAAGCCGATGACGGAAACCTCGATGCAGGCGCGCGCGCTGATCGAGGAAGCCAACAAGCGCGGCTTGACGCTGCATGTCGACCACACCTTCGTCTATACCGGCCCGGTCAGGAAGATGCGCGAGCTGGTTCGCAATGGCGATCTCGGCAAGGCGCTGTATTTCGACTCGCAGCGCGTCAACCTCGGCCTGTTCCAGCGCGATGTGAACGTGATCGCGGACCTGGCCGTCCATGACTTCTCGATCCTCGACTATGTGTTCGGCGAGCATCCGACAGCCGTTTCGGCCGCGGGCATCAATCACTATCCGGGCACGCCGGAAAACCTCGCCTACATCACGATGTTCTACGAGAGCGGCTTCATCGCCCACGTGAACGTGTCGTGGCTGGCGCCCGTGAAGCTCCGCTCGATCGTGATCGGCGGCACGGACAAGATGATCACCTTTGACGAACTGCAGCCGTCAGAGAAGCTGAAGATCTACGACAAAGGCGTCTCGCTCACCAACGACCCCGCAAAGATCCACGAAATGCGCGTCGGTTACCGCACCGGAGACATGTGGGCGCCGAAAGTCGACGGATCGGAAGCGCTGCTGGTCGAGGCTAGGCACTTCATCGACTGCATCCGCACCGGCGCGACCCCGACCTCCGACGGCGAGTTCGGCTTCCGCATGGTCGAACTGATCGAAGCGGCGACCGGCTCAATGCGCGGCCGCGGCGAAACCATTCACCTTCCCAAGAACAATTAGAGCGATACGACCATGGGCGTCCCGTTTGTTGACCTGAGAGCGCAGTACCACTCGATCAAGGAAGAGATCGACGCGGCGCTGATCGGCACGATGGAATCTTGCGCCTTCACGCTCGGGCCGGAAGTGGCCCAGCTGGAGAAAGACTTTGCCGTCTACGCCGGAGCCCAGTTCGCGGCCGGCGTGAACAACGGCACGTCGGCGCTTCACCTCGCCCTGCTCGCCGCCGGCATCGGCCCCGGCGACGAGGTGATCACCGTCCCCTTCACCTTCATCGCGTCGGCCTCAGCCATCCACTACACCGGCGCAAAGCCTGTATTCGTGGACATCGATCCCGTCACTTTCACGATGGATCCGGCCGCGCTTGAAGCCGCCATCACGCGGCGTACCAGGGCCATCGTTCCCGTCCACCTGTATGGCCAGATGGCCGACATGGACCCGATCATGAAAATTGCGGCCAAGGCTTCCCTGGCGGTTATTGAAGACGCCGCCCAGGCGATTTCCAGCGATTATAAGGGCAAAAAGGCCGGCTCCATCGGCACTTGCGGGTGCTTTAGCTTTTTCCCCAGCAAGAACCTCGGCGGCATCGGCGACGGCGGCATGATCACGACCAATGACGAGGCGTTCTATAAAAAGCTGGTCATCATGCGCAATCACGGCAGCGAACCGAAATACTATCACAGCTTTGTCGGCGGCAATTTCCGCCTTGATCCCATCCAGGCCGCGGCCCTGCTGGTCAAACTGCCCCACCTGGACAGCTGGTCGCAGGCCCGCCGCCGCAACGCCGCCTATTACACCGGCAAACTCAAAGGCAGTATCGTTGGCACCCCTGTCATTTCCAGGGATTGTGTATCGATATTTAATCAATATGTTATCCGCGTGCCCAAACGGGATGAATTGCTCAAGCACCTTCAGGCTAACGGCGTCGGTTGTGAGATTTACTATCCCGTTCCCATGCATTTGCAGGAATGCTTTAGCTACCTGGGCCACAAGAAAGGCGACTTCCCGCAGTCAGAAAAGGCCGCTGACGAAGTATTGGCCCTGCCGATTTACCCGGAACTGACCGACGAAATGAAGGATTACGTGGTCAAGACGATTCTTGACTTTTATTCGTAAAATAGGTAACATGTGAAAGCAAACTGACCTTTTTGGAGGCTGTTTATACCGAAATAAATTGAAAATGCGTCTTAAGCCCCGGATTTCTGTCAAAGTAAGAAGTCTTGGCAAATCTCATTCGCAGGGCTGAAAAATAGGTGATCCTTTGATTTGGAGGGTATGATGAGAAACGCATTGCTTGTGTCGGTTATGGTCTGTATGTTTAGTTTCACTTTCATTAAAGCGGATTTTCTCTCGTTTCCCGTTTGCACGGCATCGAATGCCCAGGATTCGCCTGCCATCGATGGTCCGGCAGCGGTCTGGGCGGACAGTCGCGAGGGCGGCTCCAATTATGACATTTACGGGTATCTTTTCGATGAGCCCAACGAAATTCCGATTTGCACAGCCGCCGGCAATCAGAAGGTTCCCGCGCTCAGCGGCTTGATTGCTGTCTGGCAGGACGAGCGCTCGGGCAACCGGGATATCTATGGTTTGGATCTTTCTGACGGGCTGGAATTTGCCGTCTGCACCGATCCGG
>JBGSLP010000329.1:0-5183 GCA_041740655.1 Alphaproteobacteria bacterium | reverse complement strand
ACCCAGTTTCAGGTGGCGCATTCATCCATCGTAATCGGTGCGGGGATCGTCGCCGGGGGGCCGTACGGTTGCGCGGAAAGCACGGCGTCGCGGGTCGCGCCATTCTGGTTCACGGCTGTCGGCTATAATCTGACGCAGGCTTTGCAGGGCTGCATGCAGAACCGGCTTTCCGCCTGGGGCATCCCGGATGCGAAGGCGCTGGCGCGGCGGGCTGAGGACTTTGCCGAAGCCGGGCGCATCGACAAGCTTTCCGAGCTGCGATCCGACCGGGTGTATCTTTACTCCGGGGTTGCCGACACCGTGATCTTGCCTGCCATCATGGACCAGACGCGCGAATTCTACCGTCGCGCCGGGGTGCCGGACGATCAGGTCGAGTATGTGAAGGACGGAAAAGCGGGCCACGCGCTTGTCACGTTAGCCGAGGGGGCAACCTGCGGTGTGACAAAAGAGCCATTTCTGAACGATTGCGATTACGATCAGGCGGGCGCGATCCTGAAGCACATTTACGGTAACCTGACACCGCCAGCGGGGGCGCTTGCCTCGGAACTCGTCGAGTTTTCGCAAAAGCCCTATTTTCAAGGCCTATCGCGCAAAGGCATCGCCGATAACGGCTATGTCTACATCCCTCCGGCTTGCAGCGAGGCGGCCGGATGCAGGGTGCATGTGGCCTTTCACGGCTGCGCGCAAGGTTATGAGTTTGTCGGAGACGCGCATATCAAGGGCGCAGGCTTTCAGCGCTGGGCCGACGCCAACCGCCTCATCATTCTTTATCCGCAGGTTCAAAGCAATCCGGCGACCAATCCTAAAGGATGCTGGGATTGGTGGGGTTATACGCAACTCGATTATCTCACCCAGAAAGCCCCGCAGATCATCGCCATCCGCCGGATGCTCGACGCTCTCGCTAAATAGGCGAACTCAGTGGCGTTTTTCACAACCAACACGCCGTAAGCGACGGCGGGTGCACCCTTTTCTGGAGTGTGCATATGCGACAGTTTATCCTAAAGTTCTGTTTAACTGAAAGCTTTTGCCGCTTATAATTTTCCCAGGGGTGAGTCTGCCGCACACTGCGTCAGCGACCAAAAAGCCCTCGCCGCGCCGCTAGGCGTCAGGACTAATTTGGGGAGAACGCGCTATGCAAGATAATGTGGAGCGCCACTGGTCAGCGACCAGAGGGCTCATGTTCGTGATGCTGTTTCTATGGATCGCCTTGAGTTTTGGCGTCCATTGGTTCGTAAACGACCTTAATGAAATTGTGATCGGTGGCTTCCCGCTCGGCTTCTATATGGCCGCGCAAGGATCACTCATCGCATTCGTTTTAATGCTGTTCATATTTGCTGCCGCCCAAGACGGGATCGACACCAAATATGGCATGGCCGAAGACGAATAAGGGAGGGCGAGACCTATGGCGACTCCTACAACAACCGGCAAAGGCGATTTTATCAATAACCTTGGTAAGATCTATGGCCTTTACACCGGCGGCTTCTTCGGCTTCGTGCTCATCCTTGCTGCGCTTGAGCAGATGGGTGTCTCGAACCAGATCATCGGTTATCTTTTCGTTTTCCTGACGATCGCGGTCTACGCTGTTATCGGCATTCTCTCGCGCACCATGGAAGTCGGCGAATACTACGTCGCCGGACGACGGGTTCCCGCCTTCTATAACGGCATGGCGACCGGCGCCGACTGGATGTCGGCTGCATCGTTCGTCGGCATGGCCGGCACGCTCTTCCTGCTCGGCTATGACGGCTTGGCGTTCGTGCTGGGTTGGACAGGCGGCTACGTTCTGGTTGCGATTTTCGTCGCGCCGTACCTGCGTAAATTTGGCGCCTACACTGTTCCGGACTTCCTGTCCGAGCGGTTCGGCGGCAACCTTGCGCGGTTCCTTGGCGTTATAGTGCTCGTCGCCTGCTCCTTCACCTACGTAACGGCGCAGATCTACGGCACCGGTCTTATCGCATCGCGCTTCCTTGGCATCGACTTTACGGTCGCTGTGTATGTCGGTCTGATCGGTATTCTGCTCTGCTCGATGCTTGGCGGCATGCGCGCGGTGACATGGACGCAGGTTGCGCAATATATCGTTCTGATCGTTGCTTACCTCACTCCGATCATCATTCTGTCCTCGCAGAAATACGGCTTGCCGATCCCGCAGTTGACATACGGTCAGGCCCTGCAGGACATCACCATGCTGGAGCAGCAGATGCTTCAGAACGGTCTGGCGGTCGCAACGGGCGCAGGCGCGCTGAAGCCTCATATTCAGCCGTTCACGACCTACGATCCGCTGAACTACTTCGCTCTGATCCTCTGCCTTATGGTTGGTACAGCCTCTCTGCCGCATATCCTGATGCGCTATTTCACGACGCCTTCCGTCCGTGAAGCCCGCGTATCGGTGGCGTGGTCGCTGTTCTTCATCTTCCTGCTCTACTTCTCGGCGCCAGCTTATGCTGCGTTCTCGAAGCTGGAAGTTTACTCCAACCTCATCGGCAAACCACTCGCGGAACTGCCAGCCTGGGTTTACACCTACGGTAAGCTCGAATTGGTGAAAATCTGCGGCGCCAATGCCGTCGACCCAGCCGCGATCATTGCCGCTTGCGGTAAAATCGCAGACCAGGGTGGCCTGCTCCGCTTGCAGGACTTCAGCATCAACACGGACGTGATCGTGATTTCGACGCCTGAAATCGCGGGCATGCCATACGTCATCGCAGGTCTGGTCGCCGCTGGCGGTCTGGCTGCGGCTCTGTCCACTGCCGACGGTCTGCTACTGGCCATCGCCAACGCTCTGTCGCACGACGTCTACTATAAGATGATCGACAAAAACGCGCCGACGAAACGTCGACTGATGGTCGCGCGCATTCTGTTGCTCATCGTCGCCGTTGCGGCCGCTTACACCGCCTCGACGAAACCGTCGGATATTCTGGCCATGGTCGCCTGGGCGTTCTCGCTCGCTGCGGCAGGCTTGTTCCCGGCGCTCGTCATGGGCATCTGGTGGAAGCGCGCCAACTCGGCGGGCGCTGTTGCGGGCATTATCGCCGGCTTTGGCCTCTGCATCTATTATCTCGTCGGAACGCGCTACTTCGCGCCAACCTTCTATGAGACATGGGCTTGGCTGTCGACCGCATCGCCTGCAGCGATCGAGAAATACAACACGCTGAAAGCGACATATCTCGCCGCCGGTCCGGATGCTTCGGCTGCTGCGTGGAAAGCCTTCGACACGCACGCTCAGTCCATCGCCAACTGGTGGGGTGTCCGTAACATCTCGGCTGGCCTGTTCGGCATACCGCTCGGGTTCATCACGATCTTCGTCGTGAGCATGCTGACGCCGGCGCCGTCGAAAGCGGTGATGGACATGGTGGACGACACCCGTCGCCCGCGTGGCCGCACGATCCTCGAAGAGAAAGCCGCCTAATACGGTTTCACTCCTCGGAAATGAAAGGCGGGGCCTTGTGCCCCGCCTTTTTATCTTGTAGCCGTCCACCAGCGATCAACATTCCGGGCTCACCATGGCATCTGATAACCAGCTCGTTTACTGGCTCTTTTACCTGCCGCAGTTCGCACTGGCGGCGCTGATGTACACGCTGCTCGGCCGGTTCATCCTTTCGCTTTTTTTCAAGCCCGACAGTGACAAGGTCCTCTGGCAGGTATTTCAGACCGTTACGCAGCCATTCATTAATGGAACTCGCGCGCTAACGCCCCACGCCGTTCCGGACCAGTTGATCGTGCTTTTTGCGTTTGTCTGGGCGCTCCTGGCCCGTCTTGGCCTGTTCGTCCTGCTGTGGAGGCTCGGCGCCACGCCGGGCATTGGAGGTTGACATGATGATCGATGAAGATGAACGCGCCGACCTGCTGCGTCGCGATGGATGCCTGATCGGCATCGCCGCGCTGTCGCTGATCAACGGCATGCACTTCTCGCCCTATATCGACGCCTTTACAATCATCCTGAAGCCGATCGCCGTGGGCTTTTTCATCACGTCGCCGCTGGTCTTTTTCTACATCGCATCGCTTTTGCTTTCGGCCATCAGCCTGATCCTGTCCGGGGTGCCGGTCGCGATCTTCGAGCGGTTAACGGGGCGCACCAAGAGCGACACCACCTCGCTGCTGCTGTGGCTCGCCTCATCGGCGGTTATGGCGGTGCCGACGCTGCTCTATTCCGCAGGGCTGATCTGACAACACGCATTCGGCTTGAGCATTTGTCTTCTCAGGAGTATGCTGGTGAGTAACTGAACCTCAACTCCGATATTGACCATGCAACGATTGGAATATGTGGCCGCCATTTCCGTCGCGCGTGGCTGCGGATTTGCGGCGCTCGCAATCGTGACGATGATGTTCGGCCTCTCCGCCGACATGCCGAACGCCCTACAAGCCGGCGGCATTCTCTGCCTTCTCGTCGTCGCGGTGCTGCTGTTGAAAGCGTTCAACGCCCCACGCCACCCCTACAAGCGCACCGAACTCTGGATCATGCTGGACGAAAAGGACCGTCCTCCCGCCACGATAGCCCAGGGGCTCGTCAGCGATATTCTGCGCCGAGCCTACCTGCGTTTCGCGAAGCAGTTCGCTTTCGTATCGGCCCTTATGCTGATCGCCACCGTTATTCTTAAAATGCTACGCACCGCCGCCGGCCCTGTGTAAGGTCTGTTCGGGAAGCGCGCCTCGCCGGATGACGTCAGTCGCGCATCGGGCGAACAGGGAACTCCATGAACACTTCAGTCAGAATGAGCGCGGCGGAGTTGCAAGCGCTGATATCGTCGGCGCTTGAGGGCTGTGGCGCTGCGAGCGTAAACGCTGAGTCCGTCGCTCGCGGGCTGACGCAGGCGGAGGTGGATGGCCATGAAGGGCACGGCGCTTCCCGCATCCCGAGTTACACCATGAACATGCGCTGCGGCAAGGTCGACGGCGCAGCGACACCGGTCGCCAATCGCGTGAAGCCAAGCCTAATTCACGTGGATGCGCGCCACGGGTTCGCCTATCCGGCCATCGACCTCGCCATCGATCAACTCGCCGACGCGGCGAAAGAGCAGGGCGTTGCGGCCGCCGCAATCTCGCGCTCGCATCATTTTGGCGTAGCCGGTTACCACGCGGAACGGCTGGCGGAGCGCGGCCTCATGGCGCTCGTCATCGGCAATGCGCCAAAAGCCATTGCGGCGTGGGGCGGCAAAAAGCCCATGTTCGGCACCAACCCGATCGCGTTCGCC
>JBGSLP010000328.1:0-2273 GCA_041740655.1 Alphaproteobacteria bacterium | reverse complement strand
GAGCGCGAAACGCCGCGCGGGTCGCTCGTCCTGAAGCCGCTGTTCGGATCGCAGGGGCGCGGGCTAATGCTGATCCGCTCGGCTGACGATCTGCCGCCGGAGGAAGCGCCCGGCATTGGGGGGCTATATTATCTGCAGCGCTTCGTCGAACCGGCGGGCGAGGTCTGGCAGGATTTCCGCGTCTTTGTTGTAGCCGGTGAAGCAGTTGCCGGGATGGCGCGCTTCGGCGAGACCTGGATCACCAACATCCATCAGGGCGCCGGAGCCCAGCCGCTATTGCTCACGGAGGAAATGCGCTCGCTCGCCGTGCGCGCGGTTTTGGCGACGGGCGCGGATTACGCTGGCGTCGACCTTATTCGCGGCCGCTCGGGCGTGATGCAGGTTCTGGAGGTGAACTCCATGCCCGCATGGACGGGGTTGCAGGCGGTGACGCCGGGTTTGAACATCGCCCAGCTTATTGCGGATCGTTTTCTCGCCATCGTAGCCCGCCTTGGCGCTTCGCGGTCAGTCGAGGAAGCGACGCGGTGAGCGGCGTTCTCTCCCATGAGCTGATCGAGGCCGGGTTCCTGCATGCGTGCGTAACCGAAATCGAGGCGCTCAAACCCGGCAATGTGCATGTCTACGCCGCCGGGCATCGCATGACGGTTGCGGATTTCGAGGCCAGCGCTAAAGCCGCCGCGCCGTTTATTGCCGCATCCGACTTAAGCGTTGGGGAGCGTATCGAGGGCGCCATGCGCGCGACCTGGGAGCGCGTTGGCCAGAACACTAACCTCGGGATCATCCTGCTGTGCGCTCCACTCGCTATGGCCGCGCAACGCCTCGGCGCCCCCGGAGCAGATACGCCCGCACGCCTGCGCGATGTGTTGTTCGACGTGCTGGACGGGTTGACCGTGGCTGACGCGGAGTGCGCCTACCGCGCGATCACGCTCGCCAATCCGGGCGGTCTGGGCGAGGCCGGGCATGATGTCCGCCACACGCCGACGATCACCCTCCTCGCCGCCATGGTGCTGGCGGCGGATCGCGACCTCATCGCCCGCCAATACCAATCCTGCTTCGCGGATGTTTTCAACCTCGCGCTGCCGTCGCTGGAGCGGGGCCTCGCGCGTTTTGGCGATGTACGATGGGCAGCGGCGCTGGCTTATCTCGATCTCCTGAGCAGATTTCCCGATACGCACATCCGGCGCAAATACGGCGATGCGGTCGCGGTCGGCGTTCGCAATGAGGCGGCGCCTTGCGCGGCCATGCTGGGGACGGCAGACGATCCCCAAGCCTGCATCGCGGCGCTGATGGCTTTCGATGCAAGCCTGAAGGCGCGCAGACTAAACCCCGGCGCCATCGCGGACTTGACTGTTGCAACTCTGTTCGTGCGAAATTTGCTCAACCTCGCCAGCGAGAACTCTTAACGCCTTGTATTCCGGCGCAATCACACTTGCGTGCCCGGTTTACTATGGGTAGTGTCCGGCATGCGTTTCATAGCGCAACTATCTGGAAAACCGGTTTGGCGACCCCGTCAAACGCAGCAAACTGGGATAGTCTGGTCTGGGTTCCGGCTTAAAACGGGCCGGTTCAGGCTTTTTGTTTTTTTGACGATGTGAATCCAATCGGGAGGATTACCGGAATGGCTATGATCAATAAAGTTATGGTTGGCGAGTCGCTTGTAGGCGATGGCAATGAAGTCGCTCATATCGACCTCATCATTGGCCCACGCGGCAGCGCTGCTGAAACAGCGTTCTGCAACAGCCTCACCAACAACAAAGACGGCTTCACGTCGCTTCTCGCCGTGATCGCCCCGAACCTGCCTTGCAAGCCGAACACCGTGATGTTCAACAAAGTCACCATCAAAGACGCCCGTCAGGCCGTTCAGATGTTTGGCCCTGCGCAGTACGGCGTTGCTAAAGCCGTTGCTGACAGCGTTGCCGAGGGCGTGATCCCCGCAGCGGAAGCCGATGACCTGTTCATCTGCGTCGGTGTGTTCATTCACTGGGATGCGGCTGACGACGCCAAAATTCAGCAGTACAACTACACTGCCGTGAAAGAGTCCATCGCACGCGCTGTCAAAGGCTCGCCGAACGCAGCTGAAGTGACCTCGAAGAAAGATTCCGCCGACCATCCGTTCGCAGCCAAGGGCTGAAGCGGAAACCACCCTGAGCAGGATAAGCCTCAGGTCGCAACTTCGGCGCCGGAGCCGAAAATGGAAGCCAAAGCGGCGCCCAAACCGGCATACGAAGAGCGTAAGGGCCTGTTTCAGCGGTTGGCCGCAATTTTTCAGAAGT
>JBGSLP010000327.1:0-5193 GCA_041740655.1 Alphaproteobacteria bacterium | reverse complement strand
CGGCGGCGGTTTGCGCGGGCTGCGGCGCCTCCTCCTGCTTCGGCTCTTCCGGCTTGACGGGCGCCGCCTCGGCTTCGGGCGCATCGCGGGCCGACAGGATTTCGGTCTCATCGGGCAGTTGCGCGGTCTCGATCTCCTCGGGCGGCGGCTCGGTCGTCTGCTCCTCCGCCTCGACCTCCTTGATTTCCGCCCGTGCCTCGCTTGCCTGAATCTCCTCGGCTTCGATGGCCTCGATGGTTTCCTCGTCCTGGCCGATTGTAGAAAGGCCCTCGATTGCGACGCCCCGCTCGATGGTCATCAGATCGTCGCCGGAGCCCGCGTCCAGCGACGCGCCATCCTCGAACTTGACGAAGGCAAGCGCGATCAAGGCGTGCAGACCGATGGATATGAAGAGGGTTATGGCTTTGACTGACATCGGCGACGCTACTTGCTCACGCCTTCAGCGTCCTGCCTCTTCCCGGCTTGCGAGAGAAGCGACACGCGTTGATAACCACCCTCGCCGACGCGCCCAAGCACCTCCATAACGTCGCCATAGGCGTTCTTTTTGTCGGAGCGCACATAGACGATGGTGTCGCCCTCGGCGGCGCGAAGGGCGGCAAGGCGCGTCACGAAGGTTTCCGGGGTGACCTGCTCGTCGCGGATGTAAAGCGCGCCGTCTGCGGCCAGCGTCACGACCATCGGCTTTTTCGGCTCGGCGATGCGCTTGGCGGTGGTGCTCGGCAGATCGACCGGAACTCCGGCCATCAGGAGGGGCGCCGCGACCATGAAAATGATCAGCAGCACGAGCATGACGTCGACAAACGGCGTGATGTTGATCTCAGCCATCGGCTTGTAGACGTCGTCATCATCATCGCCCGACGAGTTGTTGTGAAACGAGGCCCCCATCAGACCCCGTCCCTATAGGCCGACTGGCTCTGCCCGCTCAGATGCTTGGCTAGCTTGGAGGCGGCCGCGCCGATACGCACCGACGACCTGCCAAGCGAGACCGACACCTGATTATAGGCGATAACCGCCGGGATGGCGGCGGCAAGGCCGAGCGCCGTGGCGAACAGCGCCTCCGCAATGCCCGGCGCGACGACGGCGAGGCTCGTGTCCTTGGCCTGCGCAATCGACGTGAAGCTGTTCATGATACCCCAGACGGTGCCGAAAAGCCCGATGAACGGAGCGGCGGACCCGACCGTCGCCAGAAAGGGCAACCCGGCCTCGACCCGCTGCAATTCGGCTTTCGTGGCGGCCCGCATGGCTTTCTCAAGACGTGCGCGAACGTCGTTGCGGGTCTCGCCGACCGATGCGCCCTGTGTATCCTCGCTTTGCGCGGCGAGGAGAAGCTGGCGCGTCAGGCTCGTATCCCGGGGATCAGCGACGCCGCTGACCGCTGCCGCCTCAAGACGGCGCACGTCGCGCGAAAGCCGGCTCAATCGAAAGGTTTTCTCGAATATGATCGCCCAGCACGCGATCGACGCCAGCACGAGGCCGAGCATCACGCCTTGCACGACGATGTCTGCGTTGAGAATGAGCCCGATGATCGAATAATCATGCGCGGGCTCGGAAGCGAGCGTTTGCTCCAATGTCACGTCCCTTTATTTTGTTAATTGCGCCTTGGCGAGCGATGAAACCGTGAGGCGGCTCAAGCAGTCATCCGCCTCGCCCGCATCCACTTTGCACTCTGTCACGTCATTTATAAGGAAACTTCCAACGGTTTCGCAACTCACTCCGCTGATATCAAAGAGTTTGACGACGCGTTTGGTGGGCCTCAGGGGCGCGATGTTCAGCGTGAAGCGCTTCCCGATAACGCCATCGGTCTGGAACATGATCAGGTCCAGCTTAAAGGCCTGATAGCTCGTGTCGGCCGTGTTATTGACCACCAGATAGGCCCGGCAATCCTGCCCGACGGTCTCAAGCTTGTTCAGCTCAAGCGCAACCGGGCTGGCGGCTGCCGCTGCGCCAGGAAGAAAAAGCAAAGCCGCGACTAAGGCGGCAACGAAGCGCGAGGTTCCAGCCGGGAACACCTGTTGAATGCTCTCGGCTGGCGTTGTGACTGGTGAAAACTGCAAACAAATCTCCTGTCAGCATTGGCGCTGCCGCACCAAATGTACTCGCCGATCTCTAAGGCTGGGCGCCAACAAGGCGGTCAAAACCGCGACTGCTCTAATCCCAAAGGCTGCCTTGACACTCTCCGTGGCGATAAAAGCACATGTCGGGCAGATTGTGCAAATTCTATGGCAAAACAGCTTGCCCGAGACCTCGATGGTTGCAAGATTATCGTAATGAAATCAAGCGATTAATAATAAGAAATTAATAAGAGCGAGGCGAATTGGTGAGATCGGGTTTGTGAAAATAATCCGGATTGCCAAGAAAAATCAGACTTAAAAGCGACTTTCAATCCAATCGACTGGGGACGGTGACGATTTATTAAATCAGGACTTACTGGGGAGCAGAGATGTCGAAGGTTAACAAGAATAGACGAAATAAAATAATGTCGAGGACAGCCCTCGCAGTGGTTGCGGCTGGCCTGACATCAGTCTCGGCCAACGCACAGCAGGCCGACCAATCGCTTCCAACGGTTGACGTTATCCAGCAGGCGCCAAAAGCGCAGCGTTCAACATCGACGCGCCGTCAAGCCATTAGCCCGGCGCCTCGCCCGGTTTCAGCGCCTGCTCCGGCTGCCACGATCGATTTCGAGGAAGTTCCGGAAGGTCCGCGCCGGGATACGGACGGTCGCGTGGTTGAAAACGCGCCTTCTATCAACCCGGTCAACCCGACGACAACGCTTCCAGCGGATTTGCAGGGCTATGCCGGCGCCGGCAGCCGCATCACGACGGATGATATCAACGAGCAGCGCCCTTACAACAACCACGAAGCGCTGGCCCGCGTGCCCGGTATCGTCACCATCAACGATGACGGCGCGGCGCGGCAAGGCGGCATCGGCGTGCGCGGTTCACCTGTTCGCCGTTCGCGCAAGGTGCTGATCCTCGAGGATGGCGATTCCATCAACTTCAGCAGCTATATCGATCCATCATCGCATTACACGCCTCCGGCGGAGCGGGTTGAAGGCATCGAGGTTATTCGCGGCACTTCAATATCGAATGGGCCAATCACCAACCATGGTACTGTGAACTTCTTCAACCTCAGTCCGTTTGGAACGCCGGAGACTGTCATTTCCGGCTCCATCGGTCACACCGAAGGTTCGAAAGATAGCGTAAACCACACCCGCCATATCCATCACCGCAACCAATTCGACAACGTCGGCATCGTGATGTCGTACACCGGCGCGGACCTGAGCGGTGCGTGGGATAACGAGCGTGCGACGTATGAGGATTTCTACGCCGCTATCGGCTTCAAGGGCCGCAAGCACGATCTGGTCATCTCGGGCGTATACCACGACCAGGAAGATCGGTATGACGAGGCGAACTTCACGCCGGAGGAATTCGAAACTTTCGGCCGCAAGAAAAGCAAGGGCGATCCAAACTCCGACTTCAACAACTACAACTCTGAAATCTTCCGTCTTCAGGCGGTTCACAATTACTACATCGACGCCGACACCACCTGGACGAACCGACTTTATGGCTTCCGCAACGATCGGCCGCGCTTCGAAGCGGACAGCGATTACGCGGACGATGACAATCCGCAGAAGGGCGAGCCTTTCGTCATGGAAGGCCGCGATCGACTGTACGAGCATGTGGGCGCGGAAAGCCGCATCGAACTCGCCAATCGCTCGTTCTTTGCAGGTTTGAGGCAGGACTTCCAGGCTGGCATTCGTTATGAATTCCACGAATTCAGCAACCGGACCACTATCGGCGAAGAGTTTGAAAAGCTTGACTTCGATAATCGTGGGTCGCTGGACGATCTTGACCAGGAATATGAAGCAAACGCATTCTCGGCATTCGTGCAAACCGCAATTCATTTGCGGCCGGATTTCACACTTACGCCAGGGGTGCGCTTCGAATATTATGATGTCGAGCGCCTCACAAAACTTGGAGAGCCTTCTGACGCGGAAGATGAAGTTGATGCTCCGTTGAATGAGAAGGTAGACTTCGACAACGTCCTACCCGGTATTGGCTTCGCATGGAAAGCCCAGCCAAAGACAACCGTATATGGCGGTATTCATCGTGGTCACACGCCGCATGTGGCGCGCGGCGAGTTGTTTCCGCTGCAGAACGAAATTGGCGTCAATTCCCAGATTGGCGTTCGCTCGACGGACATCCGCGGCATAACTCTTGATGCAGCCGTATTCCACAGCGTAATCGAGAACTATCAGATCAAGGAGCCGTTCACGGCGGCCAACGATCAGAACGTCTTCGGCACGGTGGATGAGGTAGAATTTACCGGCTTCGAGTTGTATGCCCGTATCGACAGCCGCCCGTTCACCGGCGGAGCTCTAAACTTCTTCGGCGAAGCGATTTATACCTTCGCGGACGGGGTCATCACTGAAAGCAGCGATCCGACCGAAGTAAACAATCTGGTTCCGGAAGTGCCGCGCCAGTTTGCAAACCTGACGGTTGGCGTGGAGCATCAAGCCGGCTGGAACGCCAGCGTAACGCTCGCTTACCGCGGCAGCTTCTTCACCGACACCGCCAACAACGGACCGCTTCAGTGTGAGTTTGAGGACGGAACTCCTGATGGAAATTGCTCTAATTCCGATGACGTGGACGAGGTTATCGGCGGCAAGGTGGATGGTCAGTGGCTGCTCTCGGCTCGCGCCAACTACAAGGTTCCGGACTCAAACGCGACCGTGTTCGTATCCGGCCAGAACCTGACGGACGAGCTCTACGTCACCGACCTCGCCGACGGCATCAAGCCTGGCCAGGGCCGCACAGTGATGACCGGCGTGAGCTTCCGGTTCGATCATGCGAAGGACAAGCCCCTGGAAGCTCTCAAGTAATCGATCCCCCCAGAAATGGGAAACTTAGCGCCCGCCATATCGGCGGGCGTTTTCTTTTGGGTGGCCGCGAAGGAGTTACCCCCGCTCGCGCGTCGCCGTGAACTTCACGTCGGGCCACTGCTCGATGGCGCGGTTGAGCGTCCACTGGCTCTCCGGCAGGTAGGCGAGGGCGCCGTCGCGGTCTTTCGCCATCGCCCCGCGATATTTGGCGCTGAACTCCTCCAGCTTCGCCGCGCTCTCGCTCGTCACCCAGCGCACGGCCTCGCACGGCGCGCCCTCGAACCGCACCGGCAGCCCGTATTCCGCCTTCA
>JBGSLP010000326.1:0-1874 GCA_041740655.1 Alphaproteobacteria bacterium | reverse complement strand
GATCCCGCCGCGCCGAAAGCCGCCGCCAGCCACACCATCGTCGAGGCGCGATCGGTCCAGAGGCGGGCCGTCACGGGCGGAATGATGGTGAGCGCGATGACGAGCACCAGCCCCGCAGCTTTCAATCCGATCACGACAATTGCGAGCACGAGCAGCAGCAACGCCATATCGAGCCGGGAGACGTCAAGCCCGCGCGCCTTCGCATAGCCCTCGTCGAACGCCACGGCGAAAAGCATGTTGCGCAGAAGCACGATCGCGATGACCACGCCGCCCGCGGCGACCGCGATGATTTCAGCCTCGGAGCGAAGCATGCTGGCGGTCGAGCCGAGCAGGTATCCCGACAAGCCGGATTGCCCCGGCAGGTTCAGCGATTGCACGACCGTCAGCAACACGATGCCAGCCGCGAAGAAGGTGGACAGCACAATGCCGATGGCGGCATCTTCTTCTAGTCGCGTGCGCGATTTGATGCGCTCTACCACCCAAAGCCCAAGCCCGGCGGAAAGCGCGGCGCCCGTCAGCAGGAGCCACAGGGGCCGCCCATCGCCGAAAGCCCAGTGGCCGAAGAAAAACGCGAGCACGATGCCGGGCAGCGTCGCATGGCTCATGGCGTCGCTGGCGAGCGCCCGCCGTCGCAGCAACGCGAATGAACCGATGGCCCCGCCTCCCGCGCCAAGCAACGCCGCGCCGATCATCACCAGCGTCGTGTTGTAGCCGCCCTGCAAGGTGAAAACGGCGACGATGTCGGACAAGGTCATTGCGCGGCCGATGCGAAGGCCTCGCGCGCGGGCAGGCGACCGCCATACGCCTTGGAAAGAGTCTGGGGCGTAAACGCCGCAGCTGTTGGCCCTTCGGAAATTTTGACGACATTCATAAGCATCACGTAGTCAAAATAATCCTCGACGGTTGCAAGGTCATGATGCACGCAGATCACCGTCTTTCCACGCCGCTTCAGGTCACGGAAAACATTCATGATCGCCGCCTCGGTCGCTGCATCGACGCCCGCGAATGGTTCGTCGAGCAGGTATACGTCGGCGTTCTGCACGAGTGCGCGGGCGATGAAAACGCGCTGGCGCTGGCCGCCGGAAAGCTGGCCGATTTGGCGCTGTGCGAGGTCGTGCATGCCGACCGCCTCAAGGGCGGCCATAGCGCGCGCCTTATGCTCCACGCTCGGCCAGCGCAACCAGCCGATTTCCGCCTGCAACCCCATCATCGCCACGTCGAACACGTTCGCGGGGAAATCCCAGTCGACGGACGCGCGCTGCGGAACATAAGCGACCTCGCGCCGACTTCTGGACAGCGGCTTGTTGAAAACGCGCGTTTCCCCGGTCAGTTTTGGCGTCAAACCAAGCGCCGCTTTGAGAAATGTCGATTTGCCCGCGCCGTTCGGCCCGATAATGGCGGCGATGGCGTTGGGCGGCGCGGTAAAGCTCACATCGAAGACGACGGGCTGATTGTGGTATGCGGCCGTTAGTTTCGAGACGGCGAAAGGGCTGGTCTCGGCAGGACTAAGCGCCGGTTCTCCCTTTGGAGCCTCCAGTATTTGCAGCATGTTACGATCCGGCTCCGAGTTTGCCATTCAGGCCCTTGACTGGCGCGTCGCCCCCGAGAGCGCGCGTTATGGTGGTCGCGTTATGGTCGATCATGCCAATATACGAGCCTTCATATGAGCCATCTAAACCCATGGCGTCCGAGAAAAGTTGCCCGCCAATCTTGATCGTGTGGCCTTTCGCGGCGGCGCCTTCGATCAGCGCCTTCACATTGCGATCGGAAACCGAGCTTTCAACAAATATAGCGCCAACTTTCCTGCTCACCAGCAAAGCGACCATATCCTCGATCTGTTTGAGGCCCGCCTCGCTTTCCGTACTCATCCCCTG
>JBGSLP010000325.1:0-1949 GCA_041740655.1 Alphaproteobacteria bacterium | reverse complement strand
CCTTGCACCGACGGGCCGTTGGTCTGCACCTGCCAGCCGGAAAACGGCGTGCCGTCATACTCGATGATGATCTTGTATCGCGGCATCAGCCGAACACGGAGCCTTTGCCGAGGGGGAAGCCGCGTAGGAAGTCGGCGGCGGCCATCGGCTTTTTGCCCGCGCGCTGCACCAGCGTGAGGCGCACGGCGTTGAGGCCGCAGGCGACGGTGAGGTTGTTGTCGATCAGCGTGCCGGGGTCGCCCTTGCCTGGCACGGAGACGGAGCGTAGGATTTTTAGCCTCTCCTGCTTGCCGCCGAGCAGCGCATTGAACCACGCCCCCGGCATGGGCGACATGGCGCGGATGTGGTTGTGGACATCGTGCGAGCTTTTCTTCCAGTCGATCCGCGTCTCCTCGTTCGAAATTTTTGCGGCGTAGGTGACGCCCTCGGTTGGCTGCGCATCGAATGACAAGCCCTCGGTCTCGAAACGAGCGAGGGTGCGCGCGCACAGCTTGGCGCCCATCTGACAAAGCTCGTCGTGCAACTCCCCCGCCGTCATATCCTGGCTGATCGGCAGGCGCTCGCCAGCGCAGACCGGGCCGGTGTCGAGACCTTCCTCCATGCGCATGATCATGACGCCGCTTTCCGTGTCGCCCGCCATGATCGCGCGCTGGATGGGCGCCGCTCCTCGCCAGCGCGGCAACAGCGAGGCGTGCACGTTGATGCAGCCATATTGCGGCGTCTCCAGCACGGCTTTCGGCAGGATGAGGCCATAGGCGACGACCACGGCCATGTCGGCTTCATGCGCGGCGAACTGCTCCTGCGCCTTCGGCTTTTTCAGGCTTTTGGGGGTGAAAACCGGAATGCCCGCCTCGTCAGCAAATGCATGCACCGGGGATTTCTTCTCGCCCATGCCGCGACCGGCCTTGCGCGGCGGCTGCGTATAGACCGCCGCGATGTCGTAGCCCTCGACCAGCAACTCGCTGAGGGTCGGGACGGCGAATTCGGGCGTGCCCATAAATATCAATCGCAAGGATGGCATATGCCTCTCCGGCGCACGGCTTCGATGATTGGAACATTGTCAGGGGCTTGCCACACCCGCCTAGCCGAAGTCAGCGCTTCAGACCATGACCGATGACTAACATGGTTTCATTTTGAACCCAAGCTGCGGATAGTCCTAGGTTGCGCAGCTATACCGCCGCCGCGCTATCGCGTCGCAGCTTGTAGAACTTCTTGATAAGCAACTCGCGGCGCAGCCGTGAAATGTGGTCGATGAACAGCACGCCGTTCAGGTGATCGACCTCGTGCTGCACGATGGTGGCGAGCAGCCCGGCGCACGGCCTCTCCTGCAGTGCGCCATCAGCGTCGATGTAGCGCACGACGATATCGTTGGGCCGCTCCACATCCGCGTACATTTCGGGGATGGAGAGGCAGCCTTCCTCGTGCGTGCGCATGATGTCGCCGCTCGACAGGATTTCCGGGTTGATCATGACGAGCGGGCGCTTGTCCTCGTCGCCGCGCGCGTCGTCCATCACGATGATGCGGCGCGAAACAGCGACTTGCGGCGCGGCAAGGCCGATGCCCGGCGCCGCGTACATGGTCTCGAACATATTGGCGATGAGGCGGCGCGCGTCGTCGTCGACCCGCTCCACGGCGGCGGCGGGTTTGCGCAGGATCGGATCGGGCAGGGTGATGATTGGCAAGATTGTCATGGGGCGAAAATAAGCGCGCGGCGCCACCCGGTCAACTCTCCCGGATGCGAAACTTGTTCTTGTTTCATTCTTATCCATTGCGAATCGCATTATCCTCCTCGGTAGGAGGAAGCGGCATGGATTTTCGGGCGTTGCGGGCGGGCGAGATCACGATTGATCCGCTGCTGATTTTTCTGGTCCTGGGCGCGTTCGCGACGCTCATGCTGCTCGTCATGCTCATCCTCATATGGCGCGGCGGGGCGGCGCGGGCGCGCGAGG
>JBGSLP010000324.1:0-3839 GCA_041740655.1 Alphaproteobacteria bacterium | reverse complement strand
CGCACGCCAGACATAAAGGGTTCGTGAATTTCGTGTCCGATAGGTGGCGCCATATGACAAATGAGTATACACAGGCTACTTGAACGCCTGCGGATTAACAAAAACGCCGGGACTAGACTCATGCGAATAGCTATTTCTGTGTTTGCGATATTTTTTGCCGGATTTGCGCAGCACGCCGCCGCACAAGCGCCGGCAGCGACGCCGCAAACGGGAGCGACGCCAACACCTGCTCCCAAACCGGCCGCCCCGAAACCAAGGCCGGTTGCGGTTGCCCCTCCAGCGAAGTTTCTTGAAAAGCACGACGATTGGCATTCCTATATCCACGAAGCCGGTGGCGCAAAGGTGTGCTTCGCCGCCGCCGTTCCCAAAGACAGCGAGCCAAAAAACGTGAGGCGTGGACAATCGTATTTTTACGTGACGACCTGGCCCAAGGACGGCGTCAGGAATGAGGCGAGCGTCGCAATCGGCTATCCGATCAAGCCTGACGGCCCCGTGAAGGTGATCATCGGCGCCGAAGAATTCGAGTTTTTCGGTAGGCAGGATAAGGCGTTTATCAAGGATCCTGCGAATGAGCGCAAACTGATGGAGGCAATGTCCAGCGCGGCCTCGCCAATTATGCTGGTCAAAGGGGTCTCCGCGAGGGGCACCGAGACTTCGGACCAATACTCCCTTGCAGGCCTCGGGGCTGCCATCAAGAAGATGGAGCAGACCTGCCCATAGCCGTTTGATCAGGTTTGAACGCTGAAATGCCGCTGATTACAGACATCGCGCCCACGTCGGGTTTTTCCAACGCGGATAAACGCGCAGGCGCGTCCTTGGGCGATGCTCTGGCGGGCGCGCGCAAGCTTGACCTGATTGGCCTGAACAGGAGCGAACTCGCCAACGCAATCATCGCGACGGGCATCAGCGAGCGCGAGGCGAAAATGCGCGCGTCGCAACTCTGGTCGTGGATGTATGTGCGCGGCGCACCCAGCTTCGCGCCGATGACGAATATCAGCAAGACGACCCGCGCGATATTCGACGACGCATTCAGCCTGGAGCGCCCCGAGATCGCCGAAGAGCAGGTCTCTAACGACGGCACGCGCAAGTGGCTGTTGCGGCTGAAACCATCGCGTCCGGGCGAAAAGCCACCCGAAGTGGAGGCCGTCTATATCCCGGAAGCGGATCGCGGCACCTTGTGCGTTTCCAGCCAGGTCGGCTGCACGCTCAATTGCACGTTCTGCCATACCGGCACGCAGGCTCTGGTGCGCAATCTGAGCGCGGGCGAGATTGCAGGCCAGATCATGGTCGCGCGCGACCGCATCGGCGACTGGCCGGGCGCCGAGGCCGTTGACAAGCGAGGGTTGCCGGACGCCGAGCGCAAAATCACCAATGTCGTGCTGATGGGCATGGGCGAGCCGCTATACAATTTCGAAAACGTCAAGCGCGCCATGGAGATCGCCTCCGACAGCGACGGGCTCTCGCTCTCGAAGCGGCGCATCACGCTGTCGACATCGGGCATCGTGCCATTCATCGGCCGTGCGGGCGCCGAGATGGGAACCATGCTCGCCATCTCGCTGCACGCCGTGCGCGACGACCTGCGCGATGTGCTCGTGCCGATCAACCGTAAATGGCCCATCGCCGAATTGCTGGCGGCCTGCCGCGACTATCCGGGCCTGTCGAACGCCCGCCGGATTACGTTCGAATATGTGATGCTGAAGGGCGTCAACGACTCTATCGCCGAGGCGAAAGAGTTGGTGCGTCTGCTGCGCGGCATCCCCGCCAAGATCAACCTCATCCCGTTCAACCCATGGCCTGGCGCGCCTTATGAGTGTTCCGAGTGGGATCAGATCGAACATTTCGCCGAGGTGGTTAACCGCGCCGGTTACGCCAGCCCGATCCGTACCCCGCGCGGGCGCGATATCATGGCCGCCTGCGGTCAGCTTAAATCCGCGTCCGAAAAGCTGAAGGCAAGCCTGCGCGGCGCCGCGATCGCCACGTTGTGATGCGGGCCAGATAACGGGGCGGCATGATCGGAACATTCATTGGCAGATTGCTCGGCGTTTTCTTCGCGAGCGTGCTTGCCGTCCTGACAGCCCTCGTCACGCTGTTCTGGATCGGCGGAAGCTGGGCGACACGGCGCACCCAAAGCGGAATGGACCCGCAGGACCCGCTTTACGGCGCCAGCGAAATTATCGGTGTCGTTCAGTTTGCGATGGAGGCCGCGCCAGCGCTCACTCTCGCCCCGGCGGCGTTAGCTGTCATTGCTGGTGAGGTGTTGAAAATACGCTCGCCGCTGTATTACATCGCGGGTGGCGGCATTGCGGCTGTCCTGATGCCTCTGCTGGTTCGATCCGGTGACGGCGCCGCGACCGCGCTTTCAACTGAATATATTGCAATCGTCGCGACGGCAGGGTTTGCTGCGGGGCTGGTCTACTGGCTGATCGCGGGTCGTAACGCCTGATCGCGCCGTAGCCACTTCACAGGACGATTCAATGGAAAAATTGCTCAATAATCTCATCCCAATCGCCTTGGCGGCGGTCGCGGTCGTTCTGGTCCTCGGGCTCTGGACGATGCTCAAGGGCGGCAATCCGAGCGCCAGCCAGAAGTTCATGCGCTGGCGCGTTGGCCTACAGTTTCTTGCGATCGTCATTGTAATGGCGGCGATCTATTTCGGCGGTCGCACACCATAGTGGCAGGCTTGCGCGCGTCGTGACATTTTTCTCACTCGACTTTTCAAAACCCAGTCCGAACCACGCCACCCTTTGACTCCGATCCCGGCAGTCTGCGATGAAGGTAACAGGCGGACTCAAAGACGAGCGGGGAAATGTCTACACAACGGCGCGCTTCTGGTTTCATCTCGGCTGCGTCTTCCGCTTTTGCGGTTTTGACCATTTGCATTATCGGTTTCGGTTATACGCCCGCTGCGAACGCGGGTTTCTTCGAAAATTTCGAGAAAACAGAAGCCTTCCCAAGCATCGACGAGGTGCGCTTTGGCCTCCTCCTCCATGACGCGGAGGAAAGCAACAGCGAGGAAGGCGTAGACCTGAACCTTGAGGTTCTGTTTGGCCGCGTTGGCCATGCCCGCGGCAACTTTCTCGATCATTTCCTGATGCCTCGTCCGCATGTCGGCGCCAACATCAATTTTAATGGCGACACCAGCATGGGTTATGTTGGCCTGACCTGGGACACCAAGCTCACCGACCGTTTATTCATTGAAAGCTCGTTCGGCGCCGCGTTGCATAACGGGCCGCATGACGACAAGGACAGTGCGGCGTTTGGCTGCGCGGTAAACTTCCGCGAATCGACATCGCTCGGCGTTGCTTTGTCAGAGCAATGGCGTATGCTGATCACAGTCGAGCATATGTCGAATGCCGGGCTATGCGGGGAGAACGATGGTCTCACCAACGCGGGAGTGCGGCTCGGCTACAAATGGTAAGGTAGTCGCGCAGCCTCATGGTCGTCCTCACAAAAATTTACACAAAAACTGGCGATGCTGGAACCACGGGCCTCGGCTCCGGGGAACGGGTTTCCAAGTTTGATCTGCGCATCACGGCTTACGGCACGGTCGACGAAGCCAACTCGTTTATTGGCGTCGCGCGCGAGGCCATAACGGCGGAATACGGCGTCGTCAGCGAGATGCTGTTGCGTATCCAGAACGACATGTTCGATCTCGGCGCGGACCTTTGCATCCCCCCCGGCAGCGATACCGGCGGCTACGAGCCGTTGCGAATTATCGACGCACAGGTGGCCCGCCTCGAAAGCGAGATCGACACCCTTAACAGCGAATTGAAGCCCCTCACATCCTTCGTGCTGCCAGGCGGCAGTCCGGCGTCGGCCGCGCTGCACGTGGCGCGCAC
>JBGSLP010000323.1:0-14918 GCA_041740655.1 Alphaproteobacteria bacterium | reverse complement strand
CGGTGCAACCCGCGCGCTCGCTACCGGACGGACGGGCGAGGCCATCCATGCCTATGGCGAGAACGGCATGGTTCACAGCGCCGAGACACGCGAAGCCGCGCGCGCCGAGCTTGTCGAGGGCTGGGACGATGCCCGCACCCGCGACCCCAGCAAAAGCCGTATCATCCTCACCCATACCAATGCCGAGGTGCGCGACCTCAACATCGCGGCCCGCGACAAGCTGCGCGATGGCGGCGAGCTAGGGGGTGACGTGGACGTGAAGACCGAACGCGGCGAGCGACAGTTTGCCAGCGGCGACCGGATGATGTTCTTGCGCAACGAGCGCGGCATGGGGGTCAAGAACGGAACGCTTGGCACGGTTGAGGCTATCTCGCCCGGACATATGGCCGTCCGCACCGACGACGGGCGCAGCGTGGCCTTCGAGCTGAAAGATTATGCCCATGTCGATCACGGCTATGCCGCGACGTTCCACAAGTCGCAGGGGGTGACAGTCGATCAGGCGCATCTACTGGCGACGCCGGGGATGGACCGGCATTCGGCCTATGTCGGCCTCACGCGCCACCGCGACGGTGTGCAGGTTCATTATGGCCGCGATGATTTTGCCGACCAGAGCAAACTTGTCCGCACCTTGTCGCGTGAACGGTCAAAGGACATGGCGAGCGACTATCCGCTCCCCGACGCAGCGGCGCGCGGCTTTGCCGAGCGGCGCGAGTTCCGGTTTGGCGAGGTCGCCCGCGATATGGTTGCCAAGGCACGGGGGCTGTTCGCTGACCCTGACCGGATTGCGGCCTTGCGGGGCCGTCTCGACAAGGCGCTCGGGCGTGAGCCATCAGCAGCGCCCGAGGCTAAGCGCGGTGCGGACAAGGAACAGGGTCAAGATCGCGGCACCGATACAGCAGCGAACCGTCTCCGCGCGCGTATGGCCGAACTGGGTAAGCAGGTGCGCAAAGATGATGAGCGGGATCGCGACCGGACAAAGGATCGCGACCTTGACCGGGGAGGGCCAGGACGATGAGCGACACGCAGGATGATCCACTATTGGGGCTGTTGACCGATATTGCCGAAGGCGTTGCCTCGCTCGCCGCGCGGATCGACGGCATCGAGACGCGGATGGCCGCGCAGAATGACGTCACCAATGAGGCGCTGGCGACCATCGCCGAAATCGCCACGCGCACATACTACGCCAGCAAGCCGCCTAACGCCTTGCCCGATGACATCATCAACGCGAATGTGATGGACGCCATGATCGAGCGGTGGCCGCTTGAATGGGTAATGCGCTTTCCCTCGTCAGAATTTAGGATGCTCAAAGACTTGCAGTCCCTGAGCGCCGCCGAGATCGAAGCGATACTTCGGCAGCGGGCGGTTGTTGCGGAAGATGCGACCAACGCCCAGCGCCTGCGTCACGCGCGGATAGTGGCGATTTTGAACGAGGAAATGGACAAACGGATCAAGGCTCAGCAGAAGGGCGCTGAGCGCGATGCACCGGGGCGGAGCCGATGAGTGCCAATTACCGCTCTGACTGCGCTTTGAGGGGCAAAATAGCACTCATTTTTCCACTACAGATTAGCACAGTGATTAGCACACTAGCGCATTGGCATTGATATATGCTTATATATTACAGATAGTTAGCTATATATTTACCTGACTCAAAAGCAATTCAAAATCCTGTTCCGAGAGGAGTGCCGGTTCGAGTCCGGCCTGGGGCACCACTCCATAATTGCAGGCTCTGATAAGTCCACCTCAGGGGGGCAGGAGTCTGCAACAGCGGATCGCTGGGGGACGCACGTCCCGCGCTCCGCTCTCGCGAAATGACAATCGAAGGAAATTGTCATGTTGGCCAAGAGAATCTCGGACGGGATTAGGCCATCGCCGCAAATGACGGCGCGAAGCGCCTTTTGACTTTGATGATTGATTGCCTATCGCTTTATCAATCAATATCATGCTACATCGTGATTGATAGAAAGGCATCTTATCGATCATGCGCTGGAACTGGCAACTTTCCGACTGGCCTGATTTCCGCTTCGACCCGGATCGCATCCGCGCGTCAGAAGAGCAATTCCTGAAAGGCTCTGGCGTCGTTATCGGTGCGTTGCACCACCTTGACGCCGATGCGCGCGATGGCTTGACCATTGAACTGATTTCACAAGAAGTGGTCAATAGCTCTGCCATCGAGGGCGAGATCCTGGATCGTGCCAGCGTTCAGTCGTCGCTCGCTCGCCATTTAGGCTTTGCGACCGACCAGCGCCGCACCAGCGCGGCAGAGGCCGGGGCCGCCGAACTCATGGCAGATGTTTATCGCAATCATGCCGAACGGCTTGACGATCCGACCCTGTTTGCGTGGCACGCGATGTTAATGAACGGTCGTCGCGATATTGCCGATGTCGGGCGCTATCGGACGCATGAAGATGCAATGCAGATTGTGTCGGGCGCGCTCCACGCGCCACGAGTGCATTTCGAGGCTCCGCCATCCGATACCGTCCCGATGGAAATGGCTCGTTTCATTGCGTGGTTCAACGATAGCGCACCGGCGTCAACGAACCCCCTTCCAGCGATCACCCGCGCCGCAATCTCTCATTTGTGGTTCGAGAGCATCCATCCCTTCGAAGATGGCAATGGCCGGATAGGGCGCGCGATTGCGGAAAAGGCATTGGCCCAAAACCTCGCGGCTCCGACGTTGACGGCGCTCGCGGAAACGATCCATCGACACCGCAAAGACTATTACGCCGAACTTCAGCTCGGCAGCCAGAGCAACGACATCGACGCCTGGCTGACATGGTTTGCTGATATTGTCATCGAGGCACAGGCACGAACGATCACTCGCATTCGTTTCTTGATCGACAAGACCCGGCTGCTTGATCGCTTGCGCGACGAAATCAATGAAAGGCAGGAAAAGGCACTGCTACGCATGTTCCGGGAAGGGCCAGACGGATTCGCTGGCGGGTTGAGCGCTGGAAATTACAGGACGATCACCGATGCAAGCCTTGCCACCGCTACACGCGATTTGAACGACCTAGTCGAAAAGGGTGCGTTGGTCCGCACAGGTGAGCGGCGCTATGCGCGGTATCGACTTGCATAGACAGGTACTTTTGCATTCGGCCTCGGTCTGCCACAGATTTCCGTCTTGTTGCGTTTGATTCCGCATTGCTGCTCGCAAAGCAAAAGGGACGTGGCCCATTCCCATCAATCAACGGGCAGTTGCCTGTCAGATTACAGACTTCAGCACTTTTCCCGCATAAAGCATCACAAGCTGGTGCGTGATCATTTGCTGAAATCTTGAATATAAACAACTTTTCTCATAGCAGATTGTATAGCCATTGGCTACACAAGTGCTATGTCAGGGAAAGATTAAGGGCTGCTGCTTGATGAGCGTGAACGTGCAGCATCTTATGGTGATTTCCGCAGTCGATGTTCCTATAGCGAATGTTGTCTTTGTTCACGGGCTTAGTGGCAATCAGTCTGACACTTGGTGCTGCGGAACGTCAGATGAGTTATGGCCGTCATGGCTGAACGAAAAGTTTCCGAGTCTTGCAGTCCATAGCTTTGGTTATGCCGCAAGCGTATTTGCAAAAAATGAGCAAGATCTTTTTGAACGTGCGACTAGCGCACTCGACCTTTTTGCATCCAAGGGCTTTGGTGAACGCCCATTGATTTTGGTAGGACACAGCCTTGGGGGGTTGTTGATAAAATCTATCCTTCGCAAATCTCGCGAGGCGAGCGATCAAGGGCTAGCGGCTATCGCTAATGCAACCCGGCTGGTCGTATTTATCGCAACCCCTCATACCGGCGCCTCTCTTGCCTCGATTGGCAAGGTTGTTCTGCCCCATTTCGTATCGGATAAGATCGAAATTCTCGCAAACAAAACGGGTGTCTTGGATGATTTGAAGCAGGCCTATCGCGATTTTGTGGACAACAAATCCGATCTGCACACCGTAGTTTATTACGAGAAGTTGAATACCCACAGCAAACTGATCGTTGATCGCGATTCCTCTGATCCGGGCGTTGCAAAGGTGACGCCGGTAGCGGTGGATAAAAATCACATCTCGATTTGCAAGCCCGATAGTCGGGACGACCAAGTGTTTCTTGGTCTCGTACGTCATATTGGGTCACTGATGGATGAAGTGGCATCAACTTCAAACGCCAGCGGCGAGCCGTTTGCTACCGTCGATTTCAGTATCCCATCAGATAGGGACCGGCGCGAGCTACTCGTCAAGATGATTGATGCAAACAGAGAGAATGAGTATTCCATCGCAAACGAATATCAGAATCATTTTGCCCAAAGCTATTATAAGCTCGGCCTGATGACATCAGCCAGAAGCAATCATGATCGAATTTTGTCCGACGTCGAGCAGCGCTTCCATACCAACGTGTATTTGAAGCTAATCTGCAAGGGCGCAAATGACGACGAGATTCAATCAGCTTTGCAAGCTGATGTCATCGATCCGATTTGCAAGAAATACCATGACATTCCCTCGCTTACCGGCCTCACAGTTTTGCAGGCACTTTACTTCCTGACCGAGCAATGCCGAGTCAGATGGGACGCCGAGTGATGGCCTTCCGCGTTTGGTATCCTCAATTAGACGTTTTCGATTGTATCCGACGGGTAAGCGTTTTGGCATCGCTGCGGCCTCCAAAACTAGCGTCCTTGGAGAGGTTGCTCATAGGGGATTTTTTCTTAGCAAACCCACCTCTACTGCATCAGATCACGATGCCGAATGAAATTCGAAAGCATTTCATGGAGTTGAAAGTTTGCAGGCCGGAAAAAACGTTCTTGAGCTACCCTGCCGCACCGCTGCTATTTCACAAGATGGAGCCTGTTCAACGGCGTGCGCTCAAGGCAATGGCCGCAAAAAAGCTCCTTGATCGTCAAAAGTTTGACCAACGGCAGGTTGATCTCACAGACTTGGGCCGATCAGTTTTGCATGAGCAGCTTGACTACACCGATGCCGAACGAGAGCTGGCAGCCTTCATCGCGGAAGAACTTATAGCTATAGGTGAAGATAACATTGAGGATTTGCGACGACGGACAGGGCTGCGGAGGTTGTCGGCATGAACGATATTAGTACCGCTGCAAGCGACGCTCTTGTGGCTTTCCCGATGCTTCAACTGAGGCGGCTCCGCGCGATGAAATCCGGCCATGCCGTATATGACCAAGCATTCCATGAAGGCGTGAATATCATTCGCGGCGACAACGGATCGGGCAAGTCCTCGATAGCAGACTTTATATTTTTCGTTCTCGGTGGCGAATTCGATAATTGGAAGAAGGTTCCAGCTCAATGCGATGAGGTACAAGCTGAAATATTGACGACGAGAGGCCGTCTCATCTTGCGCCGCGAAACGGCGTCAAAAACGTCACCAATTCGGGTTTTCTTCGGCGCATTTGAGGACGCGATGGCTTCTGGCCTTGACGGGTGGGAGAGGTTCCCTGCCCATCGTCAGGGAGAGCATGAGAGTTTTTCACAGCTCATGTTTCGGTCGATGTGTATCCCAGAAGCGCAGAGCGAAGGTGCATCAAACATCACGATGCACCAGATTCTGAGATTGCTTTATTCTGATCAGCAAACCCCGCCAGGCCGGTTGTTTCGGTTTGAATCAACATGGGACACCAAGGCAATCAGGGGTGCGGTTGGCGACCTTATTTGCGGACTAAACGATTACGAAGCATATGAAACAAGCTTAAAAATTCGTGATCTAGAAAAAGACTATGATCAAACTGGCCGTCAGCTATCGGCGTTATTATCCGTTCTGCCGCCCGATACCGCTCTAAATCGGCCGGAAACAGTTAGGCTTCAGATTACGGAACTTGGTCAGCAGCGCGAGCAGGCTTTGGATCGTATCGCTCGTGCCGATGAGCTAATCGATACGTCTGAAGCAAAAACGTTTGTCGCTCAAAGTCGCGCGGCACGGGACGCCGTTGAAAAGCAATCCAGCAAGATCGATTCCTTAGAGCGAGTGCTTGCTAAGTCTGAGTATGAACTTGAAGATTTGGCAAAGTATATCGAGTTTCTTGATGACATGATTACAAAGGTGGGGCTTGCTGAGAAATCCAGCGACGCAGTAGGAGGTATTGAATTTTCACAGTGTCCCGCCTGCCTGTCTGAGCTGTCGCCTCCACAATCTGACCATACTTGCCACGTGTGCAAATCTGAAATTGATCCTGAGCAGCATCGATCACGATATAACGTGATACGCTTGGATTTTGAAATTCAAAGGCGCGAAGCATATCAGCTAAACGTACAAAAATTGGCACGAGCAGATGAAGCAAAAAAGAGTCTTCGTTCGTTGAGGTCGGAACATGTAAGATCGGTAGCGGATTATTCCGCTCAGTATGGTAATGGTGCGGCACCGCGAGAGGCTTTTCTGGCAACCGAGAATTCGCGTGTTGGCCAGATTGCCAAAGAGATCGAATTTCTTGAGTATGCGCTCACGACGGCAGAAAAAATCCTAGAATTGTCAGACGCAAAGGCTCGCATCCAAGCGGAGCTGGAATCTTTGAAGGTGCGCAAAGAGGCACTTGAAGTGCATGCTCAAAAACGTCGCCGCGTTGCGCTAACACAAGTATCTGAAACTGCTATCAAAATTCTACATTCGGACAACAAGCATCAACCGGAATTCGAGGCCGCACAGAATGTGAGCGTCAATTTCGCGGATGATGCGATGAGCGTGGACGGGGATATGAACTTTGCTGAGAGCAGCAATGTGATCCTCAAAAATGCCTGTATCCTGAGTTTGCTGCTTGCGGCAGGCGGCGATCCGAAATTTTTCCATCCCCGCTTTGTGCTGTTCGATAACATTGAAGACAAAGGCATGCGAACTGATCGCAGCCATAACTTTCAGAAAATACTCGTCGAGATGGTTACAGAACTCAATGTTCCCTACCAAGTGATCTATACCACGTCGATGATGAACCCCGCGTTGGAACTCGACGACTACGTGATTGGCCAGCATTACACGCCGGAAGATCGGACGCTTTCTGGCATAAAGTGAGCTGGTCACATTGTCGGCTTGCCACTGCATTTGCGCTACACTCTGAGTCTGATCCGCGAATGTGGCTATAGTTGTCGCCCCATCAATGGGCGACATAGTTAGGTAGCTTGAATAGGTCTGGGCGCTGCCTTGCGGCAACCCGCTCTATCCGCTGTCGCGGACCAAGCCTGTAGTCTTGGCCCTTCAGGTGACGATCGGGAGCGTTCCGAAAATGAGCGGGATTTTCTAAGGTCGCACTCTTTCCCGCGCTTCGCGCTCCTTAGGGTGCGGCGTTTTTCGGCTGACCCGCTGGCGCTCTTGCCTCTCTCCTTGCCGGACGCCCACTGGCCCACAGGCCCGGGCGCAGAACGTCCGGCTGGCGTCGCACCGCGCAAGGGTGCCGCTTTTGTTAGGCCGCTGCGCGGCTATTTTCTTTGATGTTTAGCGATTATCTATGGTCGGCGCGGACGCGCCGGCGTTTTTATGACCGGCTCCGGCGATGCGGAGTGGGCGGCGCTTCCGGCTAGGCCCGCCGCGCTCAGGCGCAACCCAGCAAGCTGGGTCTTTCACCCTGTTACAGCCCTACGGGTGCGCCTGATCGCGGCGGGCCTCTTGGTCGCTTTTTGCCGCCCACCCCGCCTCTCCGGGGCCGGTTGCGGCTTTTTGGGTCAGTGGAGGCGGTTATGGCAGGGCAGAACAGGACACGGCAGGACGGCGGCAAGGTTGGTGCTGGCAAGGCGAAGGCATTGCGCGCTTCGCGCGCCTGGCATGAAGGAGCGGCTTCGCGGGTGTCGCTTTATGACGAGGTGACCGCCAAGATTATCGCGCAACTGGAAGCGGGTTGCTTTCCTTGGGCGCAGCCGTGGAGTTCGGCGGCGGCAGTGCCGGGACTTCCCCGCAACGCGGTTTCGGGGCGTCCCTATTCGGGCATTAACGTGCTTATCCTTTGGGGTGCAGCCTTTGAGGGCGGTTACCCTTCGCAGGATTGGTTGACCTTTCGTCAGGCTTTGGCCGCTGGCGGGTGCGTTCGCAAAGGAGAGCGGGGACATACCGTTTTCTATGCCGACCGCTTCACGCCCGAAGATGGGCGCGACGGCGGAGAGACGCCGGAGGGTGAACCCCGTTCTATTCCGTTCCTCAAACGCTTTGTTGTGTTCAATGCCGCGCAGTGTGACGGGTTGCCGGAACGACTGACCGCCGACCCGACGCCGTTACCCGAGCGCGAACAGCATGAGAGCGCCGAGGCACTTATCGCGGCCACGGGTGCAGATTTCCGCATCGGTGGGGCAAGGGCGTTCTATAATGTCGGCAACGACTATGTGCAGGTGCCGCCGCAACCGGCGTTTACCCACCAGATCGACTTTTACCGGACGGCTTTGCACGAACTCGGCCACTGGACTGGCAGCAAGGGACGGCTGGCGCGTGACCAGTCGGGGCGGTTCGGTTCGGCGCTCTATGCGCGGGAGGAACTCTGCGCTGAATTGGCATCGGCCTATCTGTGCGCTGCGCTTGGGATAGTCCCCACCGTTCGCCATGCCGATTATCTGGGGTCGTGGCTGACCGTATTGCGCGCCGACAATCGCGCCATTTTCAAAGCCGCAAGTCAGGCCAGCAAGGCGGCTGACTATCTCTTGGCGTTCGTTCGGCAGAACGAGTGCAGCTTGGCGCGCGCGGCATGAGCGCCGTGCCGCCTCTGGCATCCGAGCAGACGCCCATCGGTGAGCAGACGCTTGTTCACGGCGTTGAGCCGATCACGCCCCACGACCGTCTCGCCATCCGCGCCAATGCGCCGCTGGAACCGCGCAAGCCGCAGCGCCCCGCCGATCACGGCCTGTTCGACACCAACGCCCGCAATCAGATCGAAATGTTTTGAAAGGTCTTTTCCCATGCTGTTACTCACCCAAGATCAGCGCGATAGGTTGATTGCCAACGGCAGGAGCCGTGGCGACCATGCGCCGGTCGTCAAATTCTTTTCGCCTGTGGGCGCGGCCACATGGCTGTTCTCCGAACTCGACGCAGACGGCGACACGCTGTTCGGGCTTTGCGATCTTGGGTTCGGCTGTCCTGAAATGGGTTCAGTCAGCCTTGGCGAGATTGCAGCGGTGACGCTGCCGTTCGGCCTCACTATTGAGCGCGACCTGTGTTTTGAAGGCCGCTTCCCGCTGACCATTTACGCCGATGCCGCCCGTGTGTGCGGGAGCATCACCGAGGACGAAGCGCGGCTCGAAGCCGCAGCCGTCGCCCGCGCCAAGGAGAATCCAGCCCTTCCGCCGCCTTGACCCCCAAGGCGGAGGCAGACCCCGCGCTGGATAATCCAGCGCGGGCAACCGGCCCCATCCTCACTGCCCCCCAAGATGCCCCGAGGATGGGGCCACCCAACAAAGGAGTAAGTGCCATGAACTATGAACATATCCCGCTTGCGCGGTTGTCGATTTCCAAAACCAATATGCGCTACGGCAAGAAGGCACCCGATGTTTCGCGCATCCTGCCATCGGTCCGCAAGCGCGGCGTCATCATCCCTGTCATCGTCAGGCCCAATTGCGAACCCGATCATTTCGAGATCATGGCAGGTCGGCGACGTTACTTTGCCGCCCTTGCGGTTGAGTCCGAAGGTCAGGAAGGTGTGACACTGCCTTGTGCCATCCTTGCCGACGGTGACGACGCCGATGCGTTCGAGTTGTCGATGATCGAAAATTGTCTGCGCGAAAATCCCGATGAAGTGACGCAGTGGGAAGGCTTTACGCGGTTAGTTAAAGTAGGCCGGACACCCGAAGACATTGCACTCACATTCGGGCTGACCGAACTCACTATCAAGCGCATTTTGGCACTGGGTAATCTGTTGCCGCGCATCCGCGAGGCCTACCGCGCCGAGGAGATTGATGTCCCAACCGTCCGCCATTTGACAATGGCGACCAAGGCCCAGCAGAAGACTTGGCTGGCGCTTTATGACGACCCGCAAGCATCTATACCCAAAGGCCACCAGTTAAAAGCGTGGCTGTTCGGCGGTGCGTCGATATCAACCGGCGTGGCGCTGTTTGACCTCGAAAGCTATGAGGGCCGGATTGTGACCGACCTGTTCGAGAAGGACGGGTATTTTGGCGATGTCGATCATTTCTTTGCTGCCCAAATGGCGGTGATAGAAACACGCAAAGCGGCCTATATCGCGGACGGCTGGAGCGATGTTGTCATTCTTGACCCCACCGAGCATTTCAGATCGTGGGAGTTTCAGGAAACGGCAAAGCGCAAAGGTGGTAGGGTCTATGTCACCATTGCGCGGAGCGGTGAGGTCAGCTTTCACGAGGGTTATCTTACCCAGAAGGAAGCCAGCCGCATCGCCAAGGGCGAGAGCGCCAGCGATGTAACCAAAACTGCGCGGCCCGAAATCACTTCGCCCATGACTGTCTATATTGACCTTCACCGCCATGCGGCGGTGCGGTCGGCGCTTGCCAGCCATACTGGCGTTGCGCTGCGGGTGATGGTCGCTCACGCGATTTGCGGTTCACCCTTGTGGGGCGTGAAGGTGCAAGACCAGAAATCGCGGAACGAAGCCGTGACCGAAAGCATCCAATCTTGCGTTGCCGAAGCCCGTTTTGACGAGCGGCGGCGCGCGGTGCTGGATGTGCTTGGGTTTGACCTCGATGAGCCGAGTGTCACCCTGGGCCATGACCCGATGCACGGCATTACCGGCCTGTTCCAACGGTTGCTGGAATTGCCCGACGGTGTCGTCATGGACGTTCTGTCTGTCGTGATGGCCGAGACACTGGCAAGCGGGTCGTGCCTCATTGAAACCATCGGTATCCATCTTGGCGTCAAGATGGAGGATTATTGGGTCGCCGATGATGCGTTTTATGGCCTAATCCGCGACCGCGAGGTTTTGACCGCGATATTGTCGGAAGTGGGCGGCGTGACCGTGGCGCAGGCCCATGCGGCGGAAAAGACCAAAACCATCAAGTCAGTCATCAATGACTGTCTGACAGGCGACAAGGGCCGGACCAAGGTCGAGCAGTGGGTGCCGCGCTGGATGGCGTTTCCGCCATCGGCTTATACCCAGCGCGGCGGCGTGGCGACGGTTGCCGCCGCTAGTCGTGCCGCATGGCTGGCCGAACCCGAAGTGCCGCTCGACCCCGACCCCGCCGCTGCTAGCGCAGAGGACGCGGCGGAGGACGACGATACCCAGACCGCCGAAGCGTTTGAGGATGTTGAAGGGCAGCGCCTTGCGGCGTAAAATAGGAGACGGGCGGCAGCATTCTGCCGCCCGTTTGGCTCTGGGTTGACAAAGTAAGGATTATTCCTTACATATCGTGTCGAACGGAGAGTCACATCAGCATCGCGCTTGAAGAAATCAGCACCATCACCGCCAAGGGGCAGACTACTGTTCCCAAATCTGTGCGTCAGGCGCTTGGCGTCGATTACGGCGGACGCATTGCGTTCCGCGTGAGCGATGGCGGCGTCACCGTGTGCCGTGCCGATACCGACGAAGACCCTGCTATCGAGACATTTCTTAGCTTTCTTGCCGCCGACATCAAGGCGCATCCGCAAGCCATCAAGGCATTGTCGCCCGATCTTGCCGCGCGCATCGCATCGCTGACAGGCGATATGACGGTCAATCTCGACGACGAGATTGACGGCGACATCGCGCTCTAATCTGCCAGCAGAATAAAGATGATAACCGTCAATGGCTGGACGCTCTACACGCATCCGCTTTTCGCCGACCAGATCGAGAAGCTGACCGCAGCCGTCGAGAAGTCGCGAGAGAAAGACCCCGAAGGCTATACATCGACCGCGAACGCCAAGCTGCTTGCGGCGATTCGTAAGCTGATGTTCGAGGTGATTCCGGTTGACCCCGCCCGTCCCGAGTTCCGGCAGGGCGGCACTTTGGGGCCGACGCGCAAGCACTGGTTTCGGGCTAAGTTCGGCAACGGGCGGTTTAGGCTGTTTTTCCGTTACAGCAGCAGCGCCAAGATTATCATCTTTGCATGGGTCAATGACGCGAACACGCTACGCACATACGGATCGAAGAGCGATGCCTATGCCGTTTTCAAGGCGATGCTCGACAAGGGCAATCCTCCCGAGGATTGGGATGCGTTGGTGAAGGCAAGCATCGCAATGCCCCACCCGGCAGAACCGGACAAGGCATAGGTGCGTTCAGTTGGTATATGATCGGGCAGTAACCCTAGCCAATTGCAGTCTTCGCCATCGTTCCTTGTGAACAAACAGGCCTTATCGGAGCGTCCCTGGCCTCTGCGCTAACGCAGTGAGCCACGGACTTCGCTGTGTGCTTTGACCAGCGCGCCATGCCGCAATGACCATGAAAGCGAAATCGGTGGGTGCATTTTCGTCGTCGCTTATATCGGCAGAAATGCGTCTTGCGTCGGAATTCCCATCGCACCAATTTCGTGCAGAGCCAGTCAGCCAGACATTGAACGCCCGCGCGAACCCTTGCCAAATCTCCTTGGGTAAGAATGTCCGCAACCGCACTCATCCACGTCCTCGTTAATGGCTTTGGTTGGCAGGGGACGGCTGCGCCTCTTGCCCCTCGCTGCAACGGTGCAGCCCGAAGTTTCTTCCCCTGGGCTACGCCCATTCCTCGCGGAACCAAGAAACGTCGGTCTGCGCCGTCCTTCGCTTTGCTAAGGCCCTACGGGTGCAACGGATGCAAGCCCCCGCCTTAAACCAGCCATCGAGGCCGCGAATGAGCGCGGGGTTCGACCAACACAAGGAGAAGTATCATGGCAAATATCGGCACATTCAAAAAGTCAGGCGACAACAACTATACCGGCGAAATCGTCACGATGAGCTTGCAGAAGAAGAACGTCACCATCGTCGCCGAAGAACCAAGCGAAAACGAAAATGCCCCGACGCACCGCGTGTTCGTGGCAAGAGCCGAAATCGGAGCCGCATGGGCAAAGACCAGCAAGGAAGACCGCGACTATCTTTCGATCAAGCTCGACGATCCCAGCTTCACCGCACCGATCTTCGCCAGCCTGTTCGCGGATGAAGATGGCAAGTCCTTCAATCTCATCTGGTCACGCGGTCGCACATCGAACGGCAACTGACCACCGCACCCAAGCCCCGTCCGGTTTTGCCGGGCGGGGCATCGGGGTGCTTATGCGCCCTGCTCAGACCGTTAGTTCTCCGGCGCTCGGTGTTGACTGCAAACCGTGGTTCATCTTAAGCCGCCACGACAGATCGCGCATGGAATGTCCACTGGTATCCGGGAGCGTCGTAATACATACCTCCGAGTAACGGCGAGCCGTGGTTAAGAATCAAAAACATCCATTGGAGACAAATATGGCCGCGCGAATAGTTGCTCCTGCGGGGAATGGACAGCGTCGAACGCGGCTTGTGTCAAACGAGTCGCCGAACGACCATCATGCGGCCTTGGAGGAACTGCTAGGAACCGCGACGAGCATCAAGCTTGCGGTTGCGTTTCTTAAAGCGAAAGGCCTTGAGAAGATTTTCCCCATGTTGGAGGCGCGTCTCAAGGCGGGAGCGGAAGTCGATATTTTCGTCGGACGTGACTTTTGCCTGACTGAACCCGCCGCACTTGAAACGCTGGAGACACTCTCGAAACGCTACCGGTCTCTCAATATACTCGCGGCCAAAGCGGAAGCGCGTTCGACCTTTCATCCCAAACTCTATCTGGGCGTCGGACCTGAAAAAGCCATTTTGCTGATCGGATCTGCCAACCTCACCGGGGGTGCGTTGACCACAAATCATGAAATCTCTGTTCTTTCGACACTCGAATTGTCCGACGTATTGCTCCTTGAGGTTGAGGCGATCTTTACCGGTTATCGTCGAAACGAGAGGTTCGAGGTGCTCGATTCCGCCCTACTCGCGCAATATCGGCTCCTGTTCAAAAAGGCACAAGATGCCAGACGCCAGATCGAAAAGGATCTCGCTGCATCTGCAACCGCGCTCTTCGATTTGACTCGCTTGAATGCTCTCTACGCTGAGTTTTTGGAAGATCGAAAAGAAATGAACGCGCTGCACAAGCGCCAGCGTGATCGCAAAACGGCCCGAGCAGTCCAGCGGAAAATTGCAAAGATGGCTGCACTACCGAAGTTGTCACGCGGTGATCGGGATGCCTTCGAGACCCATTTCAGGAATCTGATCACCAGCGGAGATGGACACGACCACCTCTGGCATTCGGGCGATATCCATCGGCGCGGACAGGCTGCGCTCAAGCATCCGAAGAAGACGATCGCGCTTTTCGCGCTCGCGGAGTCCGCTGCACAACTGCCTGTCGAGGAAGGCTATGCGAAACTTCGCAAGCCCGCTGGCGCCATCGAGGGTGTTGGCATCAACATGTTGTCAGAAATTCTTTGTACCTTCGCGCCGGATCGGTATGCCGTGTTCAACGGCAACACTGCGGAAGCATTGCGTGTAATCGGAGCCGAAACCCCGAATGCTGGCAGTTTGTTCTCTCCGGCTGCCTATGCGCGGGTTTGCGGTATTGTCCGTGCCGTCGGAAAGCGGATCGGTGGAAAGGATCTCTCTGACACTGACGCCTTTCTCAATTGGATTTATCAGGAGAAGGTGAAGAAGCCGGCTTAGGCGATTTAGTCATTCAGCTGGATTCTGGCGAGCGCATGATGTTCCTGTCAGATCGTGTCTTATGTGGTGGTAAAACCTCAAGGAGTAGATGATCCCGCGCCCGCCATCCCCCTGCAAAGAAATTTGCACGCTAGATACCAGCGCCAACCTCTGCACCGGCTGCGGTCGCACACTTGGCGAAATCGCCGAATGGGGGAGCGCGACTGCCAGCCGTCAGCATGAAATCGTCCGGCGATCTTCAGCCCGCATGGGAAGCAGCGCTTCACATCCAGCCTGAAACCTCAAACCCCCAAGCGCACCCAAAGCTCCTTATTGTCAGAAGTAGAAAGCCGCTTTGTGTGCGCTTGTCTTAGGGGGTTTGTCTGATTTGTCTTTAATGCAGGATATGCCTAGCGGCG
>JBGSLP010000322.1:0-3778 GCA_041740655.1 Alphaproteobacteria bacterium | reverse complement strand
ATTTCGACGATCTCCGGCAGCAACCCGTCGGGCGAAATGCCGGAAAATCGCAGGCCCGCCGATTCTAGCCGCTCCCGATAGGTCATGTTGACCTCATAGCGGTGCCGATGACGCTCGGAAATGCGCGTCGCGCCATAGATTTTCGCCACGTGGCTGCCGGGCGCTAGATCGGCGTCGTAGGCGCCAAGCCGCATGGTGCCGCCGAGATCGCCGCTCGCATCGCGCTTCTCGACACCCGCCCCGTTCACCCACTCACGCATCAGGCCAATTACAGCGTCCTTCGCCTCGCCGAATTCGGACGATGAAGCGCCGTTGATGCCCGCCATATGGCGCGCGGCCTCGATCACCGCCATCTGCATTCCGAAGCAGATGCCGAAATAGGGCACGTTTTTCACGCGCGCGTAACGCGCGGCCTCGATTTTGCCCTCGGTGCCGCGCTCGCCGAAGCCGCCGGGTACGAGAATGGCATGGGCGTTCTGGAAATGCGGCGCCGGGTCTGCGTTCTCCAATTGCTCGGAGTTCACCCATGTGATGTTGACCCGCACCCGGTTGGCGATGCCGCCATGCACGAGCGCCTCGATGAGCGATTTGTAGGCATCCTTCATACCGGTGTATTTGCCGACGACAGCGACCGTCACTTCTCCGTCCGGCTCGGCGATGCGCTCGGAAATATCGGTCCAGCGGTCGAGCTTGGGCGGCGGCGCATACATGCCGAACGCCTCCAAAACCTCACGGTCGAGGCCCTCGCGGTGATAGGCGGCGGGCACATCATAAATGTTGGCGACATCGAGCGCCTGAATGACAGCGGTCTCGCGCACATTGCAGAATAGCGCAATTTTTGCCCGCTCGTCGCGGGGCACCGGCCGGTCGCAGCGGCAGAGGAGAATGTCGGGCTGAATGCCGATGGAGCGAAGTTCCTTCACCGAATGCTGCGTCGGCTTGGTTTTCAGTTCGCCCGCCGCCGGTATGAACGGCAGCAGCGTCAGGTGAATATAAATTGCGGTGTTGCGCGGCAACTCGTTGCCAAGTTGGCGGATCGCCTCGAAAAACGGCAGCCCCTCAATATCGCCAACCGTGCCGCCGATCTCGACCAGCACGAAGTCCACGTCCTGATTGCCCGCGACGACAAATTCCTTGATCGCGTTGGTGACGTGCGGAATGACCTGAACCGTGCCACCCAGATATTCGCCGCGACGCTCGCGGGCGAGGATATCCTGATAGATCCTGCCGGTCGTCACGTTATCGCCTCGGGTCGCCGAAACGCCGGTGAAGCGCTCATAATGGCCAAGGTCGAGGTCGGTTTCCGCCCCGTCGTCGGTGACGAACACCTCGCCGTGCTGATAGGGCGACATAGTGCCCGGATCGACGTTGAGATAAGGATCGAGCTTGCGCAACCGAACGCTGAAGCCGCGCGCCTGCAAAAGCGCGCCCAGAGCGGCCGAGGCCAGCCCTTTACCCAGCGAGGAGACCACGCCGCCCGTTATGAAGATGTATCGTGTCATCGTTGGCGCCATGGGCTTGTAGAATATATGAAAACGGCCCAAACCAAAGCGGTTCAGGCCGTAATCCACGGATTTATAAGGCCAAAGCCGCGTTTACTGCGATTGCGGCGCCTGCGTGCCCTGCGGAGCGGCAGGTTTCAGCTTGTCGAGGATGCCCTGCCCTGTTGCGGGGGCGGGCGTTTCCCCTGTCTGAGTCGCGCCGGGTTGGGCAGCGCCTGGCTGCACGGCGCCGGGCTGCGCCGGAGCCGATGTGCCTGCGCCGTCAAGGATCGAGGTCGGCGCGGCATTCCGGTTTGCCAAAATAGTCAGGATGATGCTGGTGGCGAAAAACGCGGCGCCTAAAATCGACGTCGTGCGCGTCAAAAGGTTGGCGCTTCCGCGACCGGACATGAAGTTTCCGCCGCCGCCGCCAATACCGAGCGCTCCGCCCTCGGACCGCTGAAACAGGATGACTGCCACAAGCCCCGCCGCGATCATCAAATGAATGATCAGAACCACTGTCGTCATTTTTGAATTCCCAAGAGCGCCGCAAAACGCGGCTAAAACGTCAAGATAGGTCGCTTATGCGCCCTGACAAGCTGAATTTGCTTCACCATTAGCGCAATATGACAGCATGATCAACTGTTGCCGGCTTTTTGCGGCGTAGCAGGCTTTTGTTGCGGAGGCTTTGCGCCCGTCGCCGGTCTCCCCGATGCAGGAACCGCCTTAGGCTTGATCGCGGGCGCAGCCGTCGCGTTTGCGGTAACCGGCTTGGGCGAGGCGATGACGCGCCGCACCGGGAGCGGAGGAACGGGCTTTAGTGCGCCCGGCTGATTCAGCGCAGCCGCCGTTTGAGGCTTATCCACGACCTTCGCTTTCGTCACGCCGCCGCAACGGAATTTCACGCGCTCGCTTATGTCGATGAACCGTTTCACGATATTCAGGTCGCTCTGGGCCAGATTCGTGCGCGCCCATTCATGCCCCTTGGCCATGTCGCCCTCAACGCCGAGCGCCCTTAGCGCATCCTGCTCGGCGCCAAGCTCTTCACAGGATTTATCGTCGAGCGGGTTGGCAAACGCTGAGGAGACTGTGAGCGCTGGCAGCCCCAGCATGGAAATGACGAGAAGCGAGGTGGCAAGTGCTATGCGTGTCATGGAGTGTTCCCTGAAACCGCCGCCAACCTAACGGCGCTTGCCTTAAAAGGCCAGCCCTTTGGACAAAAATGACGGTCTGCTACCGCGCCATTATGACAAATAAGCTGCAGCGATCGCCGCGAAATCCTGCGACTTCAGGCTCGCGCCGCCCCCCAGCGCGCCGTCGACATTGGGCACGCGGAAAATTTCAGCTGCATTCGATGGCTTGACAGAGCCGCCGTAGAGAATGCGGATGCTGTCTGCCTGCCCGCCCAAAATCCTGTGGAGTTCGGCGCGGATAAATGCATGGGTTTCGGCGATCTCGTCCACAGAGGGCGTCACGTTCGCGCCAATCGCCCATACGGGTTCGTAAGCGATGACGGTGTTTCTTCCCGATGAACCGACGGGTACCGAGCCTTCCAGTTGCCGCCCGACAACTTCAAGCGTCGAGCCAAGCCCTCGCTCTTCCGCCGTTTCCCCGATGCAAATAATTGCGCAGGCCGCGACCGCATGAACGGCCTGCGCTTTGGCTTTAACATCGGCGTCACGCTCGCCAAATCCGGCGCGACGTTCGGAATGGCCGACAATAATAAAACTGGCGCCAGCATCGACCAGCATCTCCGCCGACACCTCGCCGGTGAAAGCGCCAGACTTCTCGGCGTTACAGTTCTGCGCGCCGAGCGCGACGCCTCCGCTCATATGCGGCGCAAAATGCATGATCAGTGTCGCCGGTGGGCAAATAAGCATGTCGGCGGCAAGCTTATCCGCATGCTTTTCCGTCCATGCGCAGATTGCGGCGATCTCGGAGGATTGCGCCGCAAGCCCGTTCATTTTCCAGTTTCCGGCGACAAGCGGGCGGCGTTCAGCCATTGATTTTATTCCCAAGCCTAATAAATCAGGTTAAGCCGCTTCGATCTTGCAGCGCCCAACTCTGGCGCCTATGATGCGGCAACTTTTTGGTGAAAGCCTCTCAAAAATCAAGGCGGGAGTTTAAAACCTGCCCGGTGCGTGAACGGATCATGAAATGCTCGATAGTCTGAGAAAAGGCGCAGGCGGCTGGGCCGCGAAAATACTGTTGGTGCTGCTCATCGCAAGTTTTGCCGTATGGGGCATTGCGGATGTGTATACCGGCTTCGGGCGCCAGTCGCTGGCGAGTGTCGGCGG
>JBGSLP010000321.1:0-2654 GCA_041740655.1 Alphaproteobacteria bacterium | reverse complement strand
CCGGCGAACAGCACGTGATCGAGCGCATCGCCGCGCGCGCGGGCGGCGTCGATGAACACCTTCATGTTGGCGCGGGCGCGCTCCTGACCGATGAACTCGGCCAGCACCTGCGGGCGCAGCTTCAGCTCGCCCTCATCCTCGTCCTGCTTGCGCCGATCCATCAACCGCTCGTTCATGCGCGCGACGTTAGCGGATTCTTTCGAGCGCCGAAACACAGATACGCGGAAGGATGATGTCTGTGCTTGGCGCTGAAGTTTACCGAGACGTGCTGGCCGCTTAGGACGGCTTGGGCCAGGACTGGCGAGCGGCCCATTCCGCAAAGGTTTCAGGCGTAACGCCGAGGGATGCGAAACCCGCCGGATCGCGCTTCATCGCATGCTTGTGGTCGGCCAGATAACGGTAAAGATCGGCTATGTGATCGCCAGTTGGGGGACCAAATGCGGCGTTCAGCGCTTCGCCAAATGCGCCCGGCTCCACGGCGACATAACGAACTTCGCGCCCGATCGCACGAGTAAGAACGGCTGCGACCTGCGGTCCTGTCAGCGCCTCGGTCGAACCGATGTCGAAAATGCGCTTTTCCGCTAGCGCCACTTTGGCGGCGGCGACCGCGAACTCTCCGAGCGAGGCGTGCGAAATCCATGAAACCGGCGCGTCTTCGACCATCGGATAGGCAAACACGCCGTCATTGACGATGGCGGGCGCGGCCCACGGCTCGATCAGGTTGTCCATGTAAACGGTCGGCTGTAGCGCGACCGCGTCCACGGCGCCGTTCAGCACGATGTCGCGCACGGCGCGCAGGGACTGGCTGACGGGGCGCTCATAGTCCTCGAGAACGGCGGCGGCCGCGTTGAACACAATGCGGCGGACACCTGCGTGCTTGGCCGCCTCGACCAGAGTTTCAGCAAGCTTTTCGCGCACGCCGTCGCGGTAGTCGATGGGCGAGGTGAACACCACGGTGTCTGCGCCTTCGAGCGCGGTGGTCATCGCGCCGAGATCGTTAGGATCGGACTGATGCATTTCGACGCCGCCGATGGCTGGCGCAGCTTTTCGGCTGAGGCCGCGCACGCGATACCCGGCATCGAGAAAGCTCTTGGCGATGGCGAGTGCTTGCGCTCCGGTGACGCTGGTGACGACGGCAAGTCTGGTCGTGGACATGTTTCTCTCCGCAATTGTGCTGGTGCGGAGGGAGATAATCGGCTATCGAGACAATTGCTAGTACGCACAATTTTCACACGTAGTATCGAAATGGATACCATAACTCTAGCGCCGGATACGGCTCTGCCAACGCAGCGCTGCCCGATCGAGACGACCATAGCCGTGATCGGCGGCAAATGGAAACCGATGATCCTCTACCATCTGCGCGGCGGCGCGAAGCGTTTCAGCGCGCTCAGGCGCCTGATGCCCAGCGTCACCCAGCGGATGCTCACATCGCACCTGCGTGAGTTGGAGGAGCACGGCGTCATCCACCGCGAGATTTTCCACGTGGTGCCGCCGAAGGTGGAGTATTCGATGACCCCGCTCGGACATTCCCTCACGCCCATTCTCACTGCCATGGCTGAATGGGGCGAAGCCTACGAAGCAAGTGCGCAAAGCGGCGCCGCGCGTAGGTGACAGCGTCGCGGCAGGCGCGCAAGATGGCCAGATCAACCCAGCCATAACGCAGGTTTGCGGTGGATTAGTGCGCCGCCTTTTGCAGGTTTTCGTCGACTTTCGAGATGAAACCCTCGGTCGATAGCCAGCCCTGCTTATCGCCGACGAGGAGCGCGAGATCCTTGGTCATGAAACCCGCCTCGATGGTGGCGACCGTCACGTCCTCCAGAGTTTGCGCGAACTTGTCGAGCGCGGCGTTCTCGTCGAGCTTGGCGCGATGCTTCAGGCCGCGCGACCAGGCGAAGATGGATGCGGTGGAGTTGGTGGACGTTTCGCGGCCCTTCTGATGCTCGCGAAAATGGCGCGTGACGGTGCCGTGCGCAGCCTCAGCCTCGACTGTGCGGCCGTCCGGCGTGAGCAGCACGGAGGTCATGAGGCCGAGCGAGCCGTAGCCTTGCGCCACCGTGTCGGACTGCACGTCACCGTCGTAGTTCTTGCACGCCCACACATAGCCGCCCGACCATTTGAGGCACGAGGCGACCATGTCATCGATGAGCCGGTGCTCGTAAACCAACCCCGCCGCCTTGAACTGAGGCGCGAACTCTGCGTCGAATACGGCCTGGAAGATATCCTTGAAACGCCCGTCGTAGGCCTTGAGGATCGTGTTTTTGGTGGAAAGATAGAGCGGATAATTGCGGTTAAGCGCATAGTTCATCGAGGCGCGGGCGAAATCCTTGATGGACTCATCGAGGTTATACATCGCCATCGCAACGCCGGCGTCCGGGAAGTCGAACACCTCGTGCTCGATCACCTGCCCGTCCTCGCCCTGCCACTTGATGCTGAGCTTGCCTTTGCCGGGCACCTTGAAATCGACCGCCTTATATTGGTCGCCGAAGGCATGGCGCCCGACGATGGTCGGCTTAGTCCAGCCCGGCACGAGGCGCGGCACGTTCTGGCATACGATCGGCTCGCGGAAAATGACGCCGCCGAGAATGTTGCGGATGGTGCCGTTCGGCGACTTCCACATTTTCTTGAGCTTGAATTCCTCGACGCGCTGCTCGTCC
>JBGSLP010000320.1:0-16981 GCA_041740655.1 Alphaproteobacteria bacterium | reverse complement strand
TTGCGCTCGTTAAGTGTTTGTGCATGGCGACTTAAATTTACTTAAAGCCACCGTCGCCATGTCATAGGAGACGGAGCATGAATAGTCTATCAGTCGGGCAATTCGAACTTGTCTACAACGCATTCTCGTTCACGATCGCCGTCATGGGCGCGGCGACAGTGTTCTTTTTCATCAGCCGCTCTCAGGTGGCGCCTCGTTACAAAACCGCGCTTACCATCACAGGGCTAGTTACACTTATCGCCCTCTATCACTACGTCCGCATATTCGATAGCTGGCAGTCCGGCTATACCGTCGCGAATAACGTAATTACGGCCAGCGGCGTAAAGTTCAACGACGCATATCGTTACGTCGATTGGCTGCTTACGGTGCCGCTGCTGCTCATTGAGCTCATACTTGTCATGGGCTTATCCAGGTCGGAAACCGTGTCGAAAAGCCTCAAGTTGGGCTCTCTCGCTGCGCTAATGATTGTTCTGGGCTATCCAGGCGAAATCTCGACCGATAACGACACACGCTGGCTTTGGTGGGGTCTGTCGATGATCCCCTTCCTGCTCATCGTGTATGAACTCTTCGTCGGCCTGAAACGATCAGTCGAGGCACAGCCCGAGCAGGTGCGTGGATTGGTCAACGCGGCGCGTTGGCTTACCGTTCTTTCCTGGTCATTCTACCCGGTTGTCTTTGTCTTCCCGATGATAGGCTTTACCGGGGGCGATGCGACGACCGCGGTGCAGGTCGGCTACACCATCGCTGACATTGTCGCCAAAGCGGTGTTCGGCGTCCTGATCTACATGATCGCCGTTGGAAAAACCGATGCCGAAGGCTATGTGCCGAAGTGATATTTAACCAACCGGAGCGCCCGCCCTTCGATCTGGAGCGGGCGCTTCGACTTCACAGCATCGTCTTTATCGTTTTGAGCGTGGCGGTTACGTTTGGCGCGGTGCTGCTGCCACGTTTCAACGAACAGGCCGAGCTTTTTGTTCTCACAGCGCTGATTGTTATTCTCGGCGTCCCGCACGGAGCGCTCGACACGCTTTTTGCTCAACGACTTTACAGAATTTCCACGGTTCGGGGATGGCTGATGTTCGGCGCGATATATTGTATCGCCGCCAGCCTTATCGTCGGTGTCTGGTTCTTCGCGCCATTGGTTTTTCTATGCGGCTTTCTGATTATTTCCGCCGCGCATTTCTCGGGTGATCCGGTTGCTGGCGCTCTTGGACCAACGCGAATTGTGCACGGCGGCGTCATTGTGGTGCTTCCGGCGCTTTATTATGCGCAAGACATCGGTAGACTTCTTGGGTTTTTAGCGGGGCCGGAGGCGGCAGAGCCTTTAAGCGCACAACTCGCCTTCCTTGCCCCACTTTGGCTCTTTGCCCTCGCCGCCTGCGTCATACTTGAGGCGCGAAACTCGATGTTGAGAGCCGCAGAGCTTCTTGCCCTCGGACTATTGGCCACCTTTGCGCCGCCGCTGATCGCTTTCACGGTCTTTTTTTGCGGGATGCACAGCGCACGTCATATTTTGCGTACATTAGATTACGCCCGCGTACGGAAGCCTCGCAGTGTTGCGTTAGCGGGATTAATACCGATGGCAGGTATTTTCGCCGCGCTGACGGTCGGGTGGTTGCTTATGAGCGACATTAGTCTGGACGAGAGCGTGATACAGGTCGTGTTTGTCGGGCTTGCCGCGCTTACTGTGCCTCACATGGCCTTGGTGGAAAGAGTGCGGTTCAGCGGTTGGTCGCGAAACATTTAATCGCCCTAGTTTAGCGCGCCCCGGATCGCTGCGGCGGACGCCAGCGGGCCAATCACCGCCGTCGCGAGCGTGAACGCGCATAATATCGAAAATGGCGCGGTGAACGATCCGCCGAGGCCGAGCGCGGCGTTCACGCTCGCCACGCCAAAGATCAGCACCGGCACGTAGAGCGGCAGCAGCAGCAGCGCGAGCAGCAACCCGCCGCGGCGTAATCCGCAGGTGAGCGCCGCCCCGACCGCGCCCAGAAAACTCACCGCAGGCGTTCCCACCGCCATCGACAGCATGAGCGGGCCGAACGCATTCGGATCGAGATTGAGCAGCAATCCGAGCACGGGCGAAATCACGATCAGGGGCACGGCGGTGTAAAGCCAGTGCGCGATGCTTTTGGCGAGAGCCGCCATTTCCAGCGGCAGCGGCCCGGTCGCCAGCAACTCCAACGCGCCGTCGTCATAATCGGCATGGAAAATCCGCTCCAGCGAGAGCAGCGCCGACAGAAGCAGAGCCACCCACAGCACGCCCGGCGCGATGCGCGAGAGCAGGTTCAGGTCCGGCCCGAGGCCGAGCGGCAAAATCGCGACGACGACGACATAAAATCCGAGCGCTGCCCCGATCGCGCCGCCATCGCGCAAGCCAAGCCGGACATCGCGGGCGATCAGCGCCAGAAAAGGCTTCATTGCCACACGCCTTCAGCCGCGCCGGAATGTCCGCCCAGATCGATGACGCGCGAGCTTCCGATGTCGATGGGCATATGGGTCGAGACGATAGCCATGCCGCCGCCTGCTAAATGCCGTCGGATAAACGTCGCCAGAATTGTCTGCGAGGCCATGTCGAGAGACACTGACGGTTCGTCGAGAAGCCAGACCGGACGCTGCATCAGCAACAGGCGACAAAGCCCGAGGCGGCGCTTCTGTCCCGCGGATAGATAAGCGGCGGGGATATGCGCGACCGCCTCAAGCCCGAAGCTCTCAAGCGCGCGATCGATCGCGGCATCATCGGCGACCTCGAAATATGAGGTGATGAAGCGCAGATTTTCCAGCGCCGTGAATGTCGGTTTGACGCCATTTAAATGGCCGACGAAACAGCATTGTTCGGCCAGCGTCTTTTCTTCGTCGGCGCCCTCAAGCCAAGCCGTGCCTTCGTCAGGCCGAAATAGCCCGGCGATGGCCCGCAGCAGCGTCGTCTTGCCCGCGCCGTTTGGCCCCTGCACCAGCAAGCCCTCGCCCGCCCCGAGCGTGAAACTCAACTCCGGGATCAGCACGCGGCCACCCCGCGCACATCGCAGCGACTTCACGACAAGCTTAAACATGCTGGGAACTGGCCTTAAGTTCGCTGGCGCGGCGCTGCACCGCAAGATACTATGTTCATGAATCTGGCGCTGGTCTTGCAGACGTCGCGACAGGCGTGCATTTAAGGCATAGGAGCCGCCAAGCGCAATGGCAGGGCCGAACTTATCTTGTAGGAGACTTTCGTGACCATATCGCACATTCCATCGCTCGATACATTCAAATGCCGCAGCGTGCTGGAGGTGGACGGAAAGTCCTACGAATATTTCAGCCTTCCGGAAGCGGCGAAAAACGGCCTTGGCGATATTTCCGCGCTCCCGTTTTCGCTGAAAGTGCTTCTGGAAAACCTACTGCGCTTCGAGGATGGGCGCTCGGTAACCGCCGACGATATTCTCGCCATGTCGAAATGGCTGAGCGACAAGCGCTCCGACCGCGAGATCGCCTATCGCCCGGCGCGGGTGCTGATGCAGGATTTCACCGGCGTGCCGGCGGTCGTCGATCTGGCTGCCATGCGCGACGCCATGGGCGCGCTCGGCGGCGATAAGTCCAAGATCAATCCGCTCGTGCCGGTCGACCTCGTCATCGACCACTCTGTCATTGTTGACGCTTTCGGCAACCCGCGCGCGCTGGCAACCAACGTCGATCTGGAATATGAGCGGAACAACGAGCGTTATGAGTTCCTGCGCTGGGGCGCGGGCGCATTCGACAATTTCCGCGTGGTGCCGCCGGGCACGGGCATCTGTCATCAGGTCAATCTCGAATATCTCGCGCAGACCGTCTGGACAAAAACCATCACGACCGCCGATGGGGAAATCACGCAAGCATTCCCCGATACCCTCGTCGGCACCGACAGCCACACCACGATGGTGAACGCGCTCGCCGTGCTCGGCTGGGGCGTCGGCGGCATCGAGGCGGAGGCGGCCATGCTCGGCCAGCCGATCTCGATGCTCATACCAGAGGTCATCGGCTTCCGCATCATCGGCAAGCTCGCTGAGGGCGTCACGGCGACCGACCTGGTGCTGACCGTCACGCAGATGCTGCGCAAGAAGGGCGTCGTGAACAAATTCGTCGAGTTTTATGGGCCGGGCCTCAACAGCCTGACCTCCGAGGACCGGGCGACCATTTCCAACATGGCCCCCGAATATGGCGCCACCTGCGGCTTCTTCCCCATCGATGCGGATACGGTGGCCTATCTGCGCGCAACCGGCCGCGACGCGCACCGCATTGCGCTTGTCGAGGCATATGCGAAGGCGCAGGGCATGTGGCGCGATGACGAGACCGTCGATCCGGTCGTCACCGACGCGCTTCAACTCGATCTCGGCGTGGTCGAGCCGTCGCTCTCTGGACCTAAGCGTCCGCAGGATCGCGTCTCGCTGGCTGGCGCCGCCACCGGCTTCATGAACGCGCTGGCCGAAATTCGCAACTTCCAGCCGGGCAGCGAGCAGGCCGCCATGCTCTCCGAAGGCGGCGGCGCAGTTCCGTTGCTGGAAAAGTCCGCCGAGGTGAAAGGCGCGAACTACGCCCTCAGCGACGGCGACGTGGTGATCGCAGCGATCACGTCTTGCACCAACACATCCAACCCGAGCGTGCTCGTCGGCGCCGGATTACTGGCGCGAAACGCCCGCGCTCGCGGCCTCACCGTCAAACCGTGGGTGAAGACCTCGTTTGCGCCGGGCAGTCAGGTCGTCACGGACTATATGGAGAAATCCGGGCTTATGCCGGAGTTGGACGCGCTCGGCTTCGGCCTTGTAGGCTATGGCTGCACGACATGCATCGGCAACTCGGGTCCGCTCGCGCAGCCGATTTCCAACGCCATTCAAGAAAATGATCTCGTCGCCTGCGCGGTGCTGTCAGGCAACCGCAATTTCGAGGGCCGGGTCAATCCGGACGTGCGCGCCAATTACCTCGCCTCGCCCCCGCTGGTCGTCGCTTATGCGATAGCGGGTTCGCTCAAGACCGATCTCACGACCGAGCCACTCGGCATGGGCAGCGACGGCAAACTGGTTTACCTGCGCGATATCTGGCCGTCGAGCGTCGAAATCGCGACCATCATCCGCGAAAACATCACCCCGCAGATGTTCGAGCGGCGCTACGCCAACGTATTCAAAGGCGACGAGCGCTGGCAGGCGCTGACGGCCGCTAGCCAGAGCCTCACCTATGGCTGGAACGGCAACTCGACCTATGTGCAGAATCCGCCGTTTTTCGAGGACCTGACCTCCACGCCCGCGCCCATCAACGACATCGTCGGCGCGCGCGTGCTCGGGCTTTTCCTCGACAGCATCACGACTGACCACATCAGCCCGGCCGGGTCCATTTCCAAATCCGGCCCTGCGGGCAGGTATCTGGCCGAGCACGACGTGACATACGCCGACTTCAACTCCTACGGCGCGCGGCGCGGCAACCACGAGATCATGATGCGCGGCACGTTCGCCAATATCCGCATTAAGAACCAGATGGTGCCGGGCGTCGAGGGCGGCGTGACCGTGCATTATCCGTCCGGCCAGCAACTCCCGATTTACGAGGCGGCCATGCGCTACAAGGCGGAGGGCGTGCCTCTCGTCGTTTTCGCCGGGCGCGAATACGGCACCGGCTCAAGCCGCGACTGGGCGGCAAAAGGCACGCGACTGCTTGGCGTGCGCGCGGTGATTTCCCAAAGCTTCGAGCGCATCCATCGCTCAAATCTCGTCGGGATGGGCGTGCTGCCGTTGACGTTCGAAAACGGCCTGTCATGGGGCGATCTTGGGCTATCCGGCAGCGAGACGGTGTCCATCACGGGTCTCGACACACTTGCGCCGCTCAAGAAGATGACGGCGTCCATCACGTTCGCGGATGGGAAGCTCGTCGAAGTTCCGCTTCTGTGCCGGATCGACACGCTGGACGAACTCAGCTACTTCCGCAGCGGGGGCATCCTGCACTACGTTCTCCGCAACCTCGCCACAGCGGCTTAATTGTCACAATATGCCGATCTCCCGTATTCAGCGCGGGAGTGAGGCTGTTCTCAAGCAGTCGTGAGTGGCATTTGTTTAGGCAAACGCCAATATACAGGTCACTCGGAATACGTATCCTGTAGGCGGAACATATGCACAATCTCACATGGGCCGCACGGCTCATTCGCACGCCAGGACCGATTGCATTAATTGTCGCGTTCACTGCATCGGGTGTGTTGGCGGGCGATCAAAAACACAAAGCAGTCCTCGAACTTTTCACAAGCCAGGGCTGCTCATCCTGCCCGGCGGCAGACGCGCTTCTGCACGAATTCGCTAAAAGAGACGACGTTATCGCCCTCAGCCTCTCCGTACATTATTGGGATTATATCGGCTGGAAGGACACGCTCGCAACGCCGGAAAATACTCAGCGCCAGAAAAACTACGCGCGTCGCAATACGACGGGCGAAAAGCGCGTCTACACCCCGCAGCTGGTGGTGAACGGCATCGCCTGCGCATCGGCGCAAGCCAAGGATGAAATTGAGGCGGAACTTCAGCGCACGAATGAGACCCTCAAGGGGTCGCGAGTAGCCGTTTCGGGCACGCATGACGGACCGGCGGTGAGAGTCGACATTGGCGAGAGCAGCAATCCGGGCAAGGCCTCCGCTACGGTCTGGCTTGCTCGGGTATCGCCCAATGTCGAGGTCTCGATCAGTCGCGGAGAAAATAAGGGCAAGAAAATTTCCTACGCGAATGCTGTGCGCGGCTTGAAGCAGATTGGCAAGTGGACCGGTCAGCCTGCGCGCTTCGAAACGGCGTTCGACGCCGACGCCTCCGACTTCTATGTCGCGATTTTGCAGTCGGACACCGACGGATCGATTTTAGGCGCGGTCGACATCCACTGACTTTCCCTCGTTTGCGAAAGCTGATTTAAGTGACGGGCCCTGTGAAAGTGGGGCCCGTTTTCGCGCCGATTATCAGAGAAACCCTCATGCAATACTGGCTCTTCAAAACCGAACCGAGCACATGGTCGTGGGAGGATCAGGTGCGCGTCGGCAAGCGTGGCGAGGAATGGAGCGGCGTGCGGAATGCGCTGGCGCAGAAGCACATGAAGGCGATGGAGGTCGGCGATCTCGGTTTCTTCTATCACTCGGTGGATGAAAAAAGCATTGTCGGTATCGTGAAGGTGACCAAACCGGCGCATCAGGACTCCACCGACCCGACTCAGCGCTGGCAATGCGTTGACGTGGCGGCGGTCAAACCGCTCAAGCAGGCTGTGACGCTCGCGCAGGTGAAGGCCGATCCCGAACTCAAGCAGATGGTCCTCGCGCAAAACTCGCGCCTTTCCGTGCAGCCAGTGACGGACAAAGAGTGGGAAATGGTATGCAAAATGGGCGGTTTGTAATATTGCGTTTTCCAGAATAGCCTCTGGCCGCAATATTATTCTTTTTTTTACCGTGTATCACTCACGCTGTCTTGGACGTGCGGTGAGGGCGGAATGAGATTACAGCTTGCAATCGGATTTTGTTGGGCGCTCGGCCTTCTTGCCTTCGCGTCGCCGACCGTGCACGCGCTCGATCTGACCGTCGATGAGGCGAGCATCGTCAGGCTCGACGCCGACGCGGCGATGGTGATCGTCGGAAATCCGGCCATTGCGGATGTCACGGTCGAAAACGGTCGCCTCCTTATCCTCACCGCGAAAAGCCTTGGCCAGACGAATATGATCGTCCTCGACAAAGCCGGTGCAGAGATCGCGTCGCATATCTTGCGCGTGGATGCGACCGGCTCGCGCTATGTCTCCGTTTTCCAGAACGGCAAGCGCCAGACTTTGATCTGCGCAAGCCTGTGTGAAAGAGTCGCATCCCCCGGCGACGATATCGAGACGTTCAAGGGCGCAGCCGGGGCGGCGCGCGAAAAAATTGACCTGGGCGCCAAGGCCGCTGCAAGCCGCGAAACCGGTAAAAACTAACTGGCGGTTGCACTCGTCGCGGGGTTAGCCGTTCACTCTGTGTTCATGCAGATTGCCCAACAATTTGGCGGACGAGGGAGAGGCGGTCGGCGAAAACTGGCTCCGGTTTTACAGCAGCAAACAAACGCGACGCAGCGCCATTTGGTTTGGTATTTATCTTGCTGCGTTCGTAAACCGAAACTGTCCGTAAAGCCGTAAAATCCAGTAATTTTCCGGCACGAGTTCTACGGTGAGCCGCGGTGCTAACATCTTTTTGAATCCGGCATTCGCGCTTCCCATCTCGATAGGATAGAATAGTCTTTGATCGGTCGGCAGCGAGCCAGTACGCTATCATAACCGAATATTGGCCTATGCGACGCCGTGAGGAGACCCCACATCAATAGAGTCACGCTGTTAAGGGATCGAGCGCTGGGATGACATCGAGAGACGAAATTTTCGACCTGTATTCACAAAGCTACGACATTCAAAAGCAGGCTCAGATTGACCTAAGGCAATATCTTGAGGCCTGCCGGGATGATCCGCTGATGTATGCGGGCGCCGCTGAACGGATGATGGCTGCAATCGGAGAGCCAAAGCTCTACGACACGGCACGCGACCCAAGGCTCGGCCGCATTTTTATGAACCGGACGATCAAAATCTATCCGGCCTTCGAAGACTTCTATGGGCTTGAAGACACGATTGAGCGCATTGTCAGCTTCTTCCGCCACGCAGCGCAGGGGCTGGAGGAGCGCAAGCAAATTCTCTATCTGCTCGGACCGGTCGGCGGCGGCAAATCCTCGCTCGCCGAACGCCTGAAGGAGCTGATGGAGCTTCAGCCGGTTTATGTACTCAAAGCCGGGGACGAAATCAGCCCTGTGTTCGAAAGCCCGCTCGGCCTGTTCAATCCGACGTCGATGGGCGGAGCGCTTGAGGACAAGTACAAAATTCCACGCAGGCGCCTGACTGGGCACATGTCGCCATGGGCCGTAAAGCGTCTGGATGAATTCGGCGGAGATATTTCAAAGTTCTCGGTCGTGAAGGTCATGCCGTCGCGGCTGCGCCAGATTTGCGTGGCCAAGACCGAACCGGGCGATGAGAACAACCAGGACATCTCGGCGCTGGTCGGCAAGGTCGATATTCGCAAGCTCGAATTTTTCGGCCAGAACGATGCGGACGCCTATTCCTACTCGGGCGGCCTCAACCGCACGACGCAGGGGCTTCTCGAATTCGTCGAGATGTTCAAGGCGCCGATCAAGATGCTGCATCCGCTTCTTACTGCAACGCAGGAGGGCAGCTATGTCGGCACCGAAAACGTCGGCTCGCTCCCCTATCAAGGCGTCATCATCGCTCACTCGAACGAGAGCGAATGGCAGAGCTTCAAGGCCAACAAGAACAACGAGGCGTTTCTCGACCGTATCTGCGTCGTGCAGGTTCCGTATTGCCTGCGCGTAACGGAAGAGCGGCAGATTTACGAAAAGCTGCTGTCGCGAAGCGAGGTGATGCAGGCCCCGTGCGCGCCGGGCACGCTGGAAATGCTCGCGCGGTTCTCGGTGCTCACGCGCCTTAAGGATCACGAGAATTCCAACCTCTACTCAAAGATGCGCGTCTATGACGGCGAGAGCCTGAAGGACACTGATCCGCACGCCAAAACGGTGCAGGAATACCGCGACGCCGCTGGCCTGACGGAGGGGATGGAGGGCGCTTCGACGCGCTTTGCGTACAAAGTGTTGTCGGAAACCTTCAACTTCGACACTGCGGAAGTCGGCGCGGATCCGGTGCATCTCATGTATGTGCTCGAACAGTCCATCAACCGTGAGCAGATGCCCGACGCGGTCGAAAGCCGCTATCTGGAGTTCATCAAGGAAGAGCTAGCACCGCGCTATGCGGAGTTCATCGGCAACGAGGTCCAGAAGGCGTATCTCGAATCTTATAGTGATTACGGTCAGAACCTGTTCGACAGGTATGTGGCCTATGCGGACGCCTGGATCGAGGATCACGACTTCAAGGACCCCGATACCGGCCAGCTCATGGATCGCTCGCTACTGGACAAGGAACTGTCCAAGATCGAGAAGCCTGCCGGCATCGCCAATCCGAAGGATTTCCGCTACGAGGTCGTCAAATTCTCGCTTCGTGCGAGAGCTAAGAACTCGGGTAAGAATCCGGCATGGACGTCGTACGAGAAAATCCGCGACGTGATCGAGCGGCGGATGTTCAGCCAGGTCGAGGACTTGCTGCCGGTCATCAGCTTCGGCGCCAAAAAGGACGGCGACACCGAGAAAAAGCACAGCGAGTTCGTCGAGCGCATGATCGCGCGCGGTTATACCCGCAAGCAGGTTCGCCGCCTCGTCGACTGGTACATGCGAGTGCGAAAATCAGCATAAGGCGGTTGAATGCACATAATTGACCGCCGCCTGAATCCGAAATCGAAGAGCCTCGGCAATCGCCAGCGCTTTATTCGCCGCGCCAAGGAGGAAATCCGGAACGCGGTGAATAAGGCGCTGCGCAAGCGCCGGATTTCGGAAATCGACGCAAGTGAAAAAATCAGGGTTCGCTCGAAAAGCCTGAGCGAACCCTCGTTTGGCCTTGGACGCGATAGCGGGTCGCGCGACTTCGTGCTACCCGGCAACCACGAATATATGCCCGGCGACACCATCGCCAAGCCACCCACCGGCGGCGGCAAGGGCGGCAAAGACGGCGCGACCGACGGCGATGGCGAGGACGATTTCGTCTTCACCCTGACGCGCGACGAATTTCTCGACATTTTCTTCGACGACCTGAAGCTGCCAAACCTCGTGAAGGCGAAGCTCAAGGACGTGCGCTCGCCAAAACCGGTGCGCGCGGGTTACTCGGCGGATGGCCCGCCATCCAAGCTCAACCGCGTGCAGACCGTGCGCAACAGCTTCGCTCGCCGCATAGCCCTGCGACGCCCGAAAACCGAAACGATCCTTGCGGCCGAAGCGGAACTCGCCGCCGCCGAAGCGGAGATCGCGCCGGATACGGCCAAGATCGCGCTGCTGCGGGAAAAGGTGACGCGGCTGAAGCGCCTGCGCACGACGATCGCATTCATCGATCCGTTCGACCTGAAATATAACCGCTTCGAGCGCGTGCCCAAGCCGACGACGCAGGCGGTGATGTTCTGCCTGATGGACACCTCCGCCTCCATGTCGGAGTCGCTGAAAGACCTCGCCAAGCGCTTTTTCATGCTGCTGTACGTATTCCTGACGCGCCATTATCAGAACGTCCAGATCGTGTTCATCCGCCACACCAGCGTTGCAAGCGAGGTCGACGAGAATACCTTCTTCCACAGCACCGAAACCGGCGGCACGATCATCTCGTCCGCGTTTGAGGAAATGCTGAAGGTCGTCAAGGCGCGCTACCCGATCTCCGACTGGAATATCTACGCCGCGCAGGCGTCCGACGGCGACAACGCCTCCATCGACATGAGCCGCTGCATAGAGCTTCTGGACGAGGAGATCATTCCGCTTTGCCAGTATTTCGCATATATTGAAGTCGGCGCGAGCGCGGGCCGGAGTATCGTGTGGGATGCGTACGAGGATCTCGTCGATCACCATCAGCACTTCGCCATGCGCGGCGTGACCTCGGTGGACGAAATCTACCCGGTTTTCCGCGACCTGTTTTCAACGTCGGAAAGGACCTGAATAAGCCCATGGCGAGAGCGAAGGCCGCGAAGCAATCGGCAAAGCCGCTGTTTGACGGCGCGGAATGGAATTTCGACAGCCTCAAGAACATTTACGATGCGGTTGAGGAGATCGGCGCCGGCGAACTGGGCCTCAATGTTTATCCAAACCAGATCGAGGTGATCACGTCCGAGCAGATGCTCGACGCATACGCCTCAACCGGCATGCCGCTGATGTATCGGCACTGGTCGTTCGGCAAGCATTTCGCGCGCGAGGCCTCGCAATATCGTCGCGGCGCCCGCTCGCTCGCCTATGAACTCGTCATCAACTCAAACCCGTGCATCAGCTATGTTATGGAGGAAAACTCCGCGCTGATGCAGACGCTGGTCATCGCGCACGCGGCGTTCGGACACAACCACTTCTTCAAGAACAACTCGCTGTTCGTCGAGTGGACGAACGCGGATACGATCATCGACTACCTCGCATTCGCCAAGGATTACGTGACGAAGTGCGAGGAGCGCTACGGCGTCGAGGCTGTGGAGTCGATTGTCGACGCCGCCCATGCCCTCATGCGCCAAGGCATCAGCCGTCATCCCAAGCGCCTGCGCAATCTCACGCCCGTGAAGGCGGCCGAGAAGCAGGAGCGGCGGCGGCTCCACGAGGAGGAGAATTTCAACGATCTATGGCGCACGGTTCCCAAGGCGCCGATCGACGAAAGCCGGATGGATCCGGACGAACTGGAAGGCCAGCAGGCGCTCGGCATTCCGGAAGAAAATCTGCTGTATTTCATCGAGAAATATGCGCCGCGCCTTTCCGCATGGCAGCGCGAAATTATCCGCATCGTGCGCATTCTGGCGCAGTACTTCTATCCGCAGCGCCAGACCAAGATGATGAACGAAGGTTGCGCCACCTTTGTGCACTACGAAATCCTGCATCGGATGCATCAGAAGGGGCAACTGAACGAAGGCGCCATGCTGGAATTCCTGCACGTGCATTCCTCGGTTCTCACTCAGCCTGCTTATGACGACCGGCGTTTTTCCGGGCTAAACCCTTACGCGGTTGGCTATGCGATGATGCGCGATATCAAGCGCATGTGCGAGGAGCCCACGCAAGAGGATCGCGACTGGTTCCCCGATATCGCAGGCAATGGCGACGCCCTCGGCACTCTGAAATCCGCATGGGCCGACTTCCGCGACGAAAGTTTCGTGCTGCAATATCTCAGCCCGAAGGTGATGCGCGATTTTCGCTTCTTCTCGCTCCATGATGAGGCAAGCGAGCGTATCGTGGAGGTCAAGGCGATCCATGACGAGCGCGGCTATAAACGCATTCGCGCGGGGCTTGCCGCTCAGTATGACGTCACCGCGCTCGACCCTGACATCAAGGTCACCGACGCGGATTTGAGCGGCGCACGGCGTCTAACCCTCACGCACAATGCCCGCAATGGCGTGATGCTGGACCGCAACGAATGCGACCGCACGCTTCGCTACGTCGCCCAACTCTGGGGCTATCGCGTCAAGCTGGTCGAGGTGGACGCGAATTCGGGCAAAACCCTGCGCGAGCAGGAAGCCCTGCCGATGCCGTAGAGCTGGCAGGCGCCGCCATCTCTCTCCGACTGCAAGCCAAAATGACAGTTCACAAGTCGCGATGACGCCAGAAGGCGGCGCGATTGCCTCTTGGTTTGTTTTCTGTTAGCCGCTAAGACGACCGGATGCCCAGCGCTGAATTGCTGGGTGAATACTACGCAGTATGCGTTAATCGCGCATCCGCACATGGCATCAACTCGCGCGTAACAATCTGGGGTGAACGCAATGGCTGGCCGATACCTCATGCTTCTGTCGATGATTGCGTTCAGTTTCGGGGCCGCGACCCAGGCGATCGCGCAACCCGCATCGGACGGCAAGGTCCGCGACATCAAGATCGATGGCGCCGTAATCGTGAGGGAGGACGGCTCGGTTGACCCGGAAGGCCTGTTGAAAATCGGCTGCGAACCGCTTGCCGCGCTGCGCCACCGCATTCTCGTCGATAACGGCTTGTGCCTGTCGCGGCGCAGTTATTACAGCTTCTATTTCCAGAAAATCTGTACGCCCGGCGTCAATATCCAGGCGCTGTACGACCAGATGCCTGAGGCTGTGTGGAAAACCATCGAGCAAATCCGAAACGTCGAAGGCCAGAAAGGCTGCCGCGCCCTGGAAGAGTAAGGCCGGTTGTGTGTCTGCACGTAAGGTTTTTTGGGGGGGCGTTATGATTTACTTGAAGGAATTTTCCCGGGCTCTTTGGCTGCTTCGCGCGCCACTCGTGATCGTGCTGCTGTTCGGTTTCCTCATGCAGCAGGAGCAAATTCTTGAAATCTACGCCATCATCATCTCGCGCGTGCAGGAGGGAAACTATAAATCCGCAGCGCTGGCGGTGCTTTCGCTCGTGGGTCTGTGCTTGGTTATATGGGCGGTGGGCCGCGACCTGACGCTTGCCGATGCGCATGACCGGCGCCGCAAGATCGCTGAAAATCCCGGTGCGACGGCGGCGGAAAAGCATGAGGGGAAGGGAAAAATCCTTCGCAACATGCCCGCGATCATCGCTTGCCTGCCGCTCATTTTCGTGACGCTCGGCATGTCCGACTACAGCGTCACGCTGGAGAAATCCTTCGGCTCCCGATCCGTTGCCCAGGACCTGCCGGAGGCGGACGCGAGCGTTCCGTCCTCGATTGCTCAGACGGGAATAGGCAACACGCTCAACGTCAACGCCGAGAAGCTCAACGAGTTTGACGATATTCTGGGCGTTGCCGTGGACGGCTCAAAGGAAACCGCCAGCGTCATCAGCAATCTGAAGCGAACGGTTTATGGCTTGGCCGCGCTAACGGCGCTGTTCATCATCTTAGTGTTCTGGCGCGCAAATTTCAGCATCGTGAACGACATCCGGCTGGTCAGAAAGCCCATGATCGCCGCGGTGGGGCTTGTGTTCATCGCCTGCCTTGCGGTCGCCGCTGCGCAGACATTCACCTTCGAGACGCTCGATTTCACCAACCTCCCGCGCTCTGTTGGCGTCATCTTCGTCATCAACCTGTTTTTGATCTGCATTGTCGTCTTCCTCGCGGGCCTAACGCGCCTCAATGACGTACAGGGCATTCCGCTCCTCACCTTCATCACTGCGGCGGCCTTGATCGGCTCCGCGAACAACTGGAATGACAACCACGCCATCCGCGTCATGCCCGTAGCGCCGCAGGAAATGAGCGCCCGTATGGCTGTGGAGGCAAAAACGAGAGCGCCCGAATTCACCGCCCATGAGAACGCCCGTCCGCTGCCTATCGCTTTCCTTGACTGGTTTGACAAGCGGCCGCTTGCCAGACGCGAAATGTTCGCGGTCGAGGGCGCACTAAACACGGCCAATCCCAATGCGAAAGTTCGGAAATACCCGGTCTATATCGTGGCGGCGCAAGGCGGTGGGCTTTATGCTTCCTACCTAACAGCGATCGCGCTCGCCCGCCTTTACGATCAGTGCCCGGCGCTGCGGCACCACGTGTTCGCCATAAGCGGGGTCTCCGGCGGCAGCGTCGGCGCGGGGCTGATCTCCGCCCTTCTGCAGAATGTGGAGTATAAGGGTTACAACGCCGATGATGCGACCTGCCCCGAGCCAACGCCATCCGTCGCTGGAGAGCCATCCGATCCGGGGCCACTGGAGTTGAGGGTTCAGGATTATTTCTCCGGCGACCTGCTGTCGCCACTCGCCGCGTCGGCGCTGTTCGCCGACTTTCCCCAGCGCGTGGTGCCGTTCCAGATTCCGGGCATCTCTGGACATCTCGACAGGTCGCGCGCATTTGAGGCCAGCCTTGAAACGCAGTGGGCGACGCTCATCGCCCAATGGGAGAACGACCCGAATTATGAGCTTAACCCGTTCCGCGCGCCGATGCGGGATCAGTGGCGCCCCGATGGGCAAGCCCCAATGCTGGCCCTCAACGTGACCTCGGTGAACAGCGGCCAGCAGGTGGTGGCCGCGCCGTTCGTTTCCGACCGGGCGCTATATTATCACGTGAACAACAGCTCGCTGCATTCGATGTACCCTGCGATATTACGAGCTAACGAAGACATCTCGCTGAGCACCGCAGTCAGCCTAAGCGCGCGTTTTCCCGTGGTGCTCTCGCCTGCGTCTAAACGCTTCAGAAATACGATCGTGCGTTTCGGCGACGGCGGTTATTACGAAAACTCAGGCGTCGACACTGCGCTCGCAATAGTGCGCGACTTGAAATTCTTCAAGGAAAACACTGAACTCCTCATCCGTGGGAGCGATGGCGAACTGACGCCCGCCGAATATGAAAACATCGAATTCCGCTTCATCATTCTCAACGAACACTACAAGCCCGACCTCAGCGCGGGCGGATTCCACGAGGCTCTGTCGCCTCTCCTCGGGCTGTATAACACGCGCACGCACCGAGGCCGCCTCGCCATCGACCGCGCCCTCGCAAGCGGGGTGCCTGTGCAGATGATCCGCCTCATGCATGGACTGTTCCCAATGCCGCTCGGCTGGCAGTTCGCCAACCACACCAGCAACGCCATTCAGACGCAGATCGGCACCGGCCGGGAATGCCGAGGAAATGACGAGTTCAGGCGGCGCATGCGCAGGTTCAAGACGTTTCTGCGCACCCAGATCAGCGCCAAGCCTGAGGATCGCGCGGAGAACGAAAAGCTCAACCAGCTTCCGGTTCTCGCGCGACTTCTGCAGGAAAACCGATGCACGCAGAGAGACGTCATTCGCGCGATCGGCTCCACGACGCCGGTTGAACCGAAGTAACTCATCACGCGACTTTTGTTGGCGTTTGAGCCATTTCGGGCCTATTTCTAATAGATGCCCAGAACTGATCGCATCATCGCCATTTACCGCGTCCGTAGCGAGGCGGACGCCGTCGACGCCAAAGCGCGCGCCATAGCCAACGAGCAAAGCGTCGAAATGCCCCTTGAGGCGATTTCCGACGACTATGTGCTGAACGCAATCGCAGGGCGGGTAGAGTCCGTCGACGACTGCGGCGGAGGCGAGTTCGTCGTCCGCATCTCGCTGTCAGCGGAAACAGTGGGCGCGGAAGCAGGCCAGCTCATGAATATGCTGTTCGGCAACAGCTCCCTCCACGAGGACGTCATCCTTGAGGATGCAGAACTCCCGGCTTCGCTCCTCGCAGCATTCACCGGTCCGAATGTCGGGATGCAGGCGCTGCGATCGCGCCTTGAGGCGACCAACCGTCCGTTATCATGCGCTGCGCTGAAGCCTCAAGGTCTGTCCGCGCCAGCACTTGCCGATCTCGCAGGCCGACTGGCGCTCGGCGGCGTCGATTTCATCAAGGACGATCACGGACTTGCCGACCAGCGCTTCAGCCCATTCGCCGAGCGTGTGGCGGCCTGCGCCGCCGCCGTTCGCAACGCCAGCGCTGAAACCGGCGTTTCGACCCGTTATGCGCC
>JBGSLP010000319.1:0-1536 GCA_041740655.1 Alphaproteobacteria bacterium | reverse complement strand
GCGTTTGCGAGCGGCTCGGGGCTCGTCCCTGGACGTTGGCGCGGGGGAGCCGCAGGCCCGCTGCGCAACGCCCGCCGCGGACGAGAGCAAGGCTTCTGCTCGGCGAACGCAAATAGCGACTGGAGACCGATTTCCGGGCAGTTTCTAGTCTGATGGCGAGAAAGCCAATATAATTCAGACGCTTAGATTGCCCTGATGCCACGGCAACTGTCGTGCCATCAACTCGCGTCTGCTATTTCAATGATTTAGATGACTATGATGGCGCCTTTTATCTTGCAATCCCTCTTCCGGTGTTATTTTCGCCGTTTTGATGCTTTTCCGATCCTTGCCTCACACGCTTATCACTGACCGTAAAACTCGGTTATGGAAGTTAAGCTGGATTCAAATTCTGTGAGAAATGCCGGTCTCATCGATACATTTCCGAGACGGTGTCTGAGGCTTATTTTGAACCCGCGCATTCGGAGCAAAGCGCCGATGTTCTACGGTTCCAGCGTTGTAAAAGTACACCGGATGAAGCTTTTGGTATCCGATAAGTTTAAAACGGGGGCTGGTTCAGTTAAGCCTGAAAGAGCCAACTTGCAGCCGAACTTTCTGAAAAAATCACCGGCTGAACCGCTTTTAGCATCGCCTCAGATCATGCCCATAAAGTCACGCTTGCCCAGATCGACGCCCGCATGACGCAAAATGTCGTAGGCGGTCGCGGCATGAAAATAGAAGTTAGGCAGCACGAAACCGAAGGCGTAATCGCGGCCTTTAAAGCGCAGCTCGTTCGGGCCAATTTTGAGAGCGATCTCGCGGTCTTCGCTGCCGTTAATCCGATCCGCAGTGAAACTCCTGAGATAGTCCGCCGTTTTTGCAAGCCGCGCTTTCAGGTCGTCAAATGTCGTCTCGGTGTCCGCATAGCTCGGCACTTCCACTCCGGCAAGACGGGCCGCCATGCCTTTGGCTTGATCGGTCACAATCTGAATCTGGCGGGCGAGCGGGTACATGTCTGGGGCCAACCGGTACTGTAGCAGCACAGCGGGATCGATTTTTCTCGCCTCGCAATGCTGGACAGCTTTATCGAGAATGGCTGTTAAACTTTCCAGGGTGCGAAGCACCGGCGGAAAGAGTGCTTCATGCATGGACAGCGCCATAGTGGAATCCTGACGTTTGATTGTAAGCCCGGGAAACGTGCAAAGAGGATGTCACTGAGGGCCGTGAAAAGCGAGCGAGTTCGTCAAGGATCGCTGGGTCGGCAAAGGTAAGACAACCCCACCGCTCTGGCGCCGGGCAGTCGCGGCTTTGTCTGATAATCAGGATGTCATTTTCGATCGTTTGGGTTACCGTCGAAATCGTCGTGCAGGCGCGATAATCGGCCTGATAGTTGCGATTGCGGCGCAAAAATTCCGAGGCGCAATCCGCTTTTGACAAGGTGCGCACATAGTCATAGTCGCTTAGTTGCCGCGGCCACGGTCCCGTTATTGGTCGGAGGTCAATGTCCAGGTTGCGTCTGGCGCGATCTCGATCAAAGGGCATCACGGCTTTTGGTGGCGG
>JBGSLP010000318.1:0-3266 GCA_041740655.1 Alphaproteobacteria bacterium | reverse complement strand
CTCGATGTTTGTCATGCCCCCTCATTACCCGATTCGGGCATGCTGACCGCACCGCCCCGCACCCCGAGCACAACACTCTGGATAAATATCCACATGCGGCGAGTGGTTATTCATTAATGTTAAACCTTCCATAGAAAACGGCTATACCGGTAGCTGTAGAGCAGCGGTGGAAGGATTCGGCATGGATTGGCTGATTGAAAACGCATTCTATGTATTCACAGTTGCTTTTGTGCTGGGCCTTGCGTTGCTTGGCTCATATCTGGCGATGCAGACCCAATCGCGCGGCGGCATGAGTTTTTTCAGCTCACGCCCCAGACGCCTCGGCGTCGTTGAGCAAACATCTGTCGATAACCGTCGCAAGCTGCTGCTCGTCCGGCGCGATAATGTCGAGCATCTTGTGCTCATCGGCGGCCCGATCGACGTGATTTTGGAGACGGGCATCCCGCGAGCCACATTTCATATCGAACCAATCGAGCCTCGCGAGCCTCTGGCGCATCACTATTCAAACGGGCACGCAGAAACGATGCCACTGCCTGAGCGGTCGCCTCCGTTGATGAGCGCGGACGCTGTCTATGAACGCGACCAGAACCAGTCCGTCACCGCTTTTCCGTTTCGCGGCGCGGCCAAGCGCCTGTTCTCGAAAATGTCCATCCCCGCTGTAGGGCAGTCATCGCGCGAAAACAGCGCGCACGACTTTCGAGAGGCTGACACCAATGTCATGGTCGAACTTGGAGACGAGCGTCAGGCGGAAAAGGTTACGTGAGCCACTGAACCGGCCCGCGTAAACGAACTCAGGCTTTTTTAATCAGCGCGTTTTTTATCTCGGTTATGTTGTAGGTCAAAACTTTCGTCAGCCGCGACTGCCCTCGGAAATTGGCCTGATTGCGGTGCGGATAGGCGCGAAACCACGGTTTGCGGCGACCGAGAAAGCCGCAGAGCTGATCCCAGTCGGCCGTTTCCAGATCGAGAACGAGAAGGCTTCCCGGCTTGTCGGCAAAAAACGCAATCGCATCGTTGTTATGCTGATGATAGCGCTCGACATAGAAGGCCTCGTTGCCCTTCGCGGGCCTTCCCTCGCCATAAATGAACTTTGAGCCCCGCCCCTGACGTTCGCCGAAATGCGAGACGACGCTCTTGATCCAGCTTTGCGGATTGCGACGCGCCAGAACGAACTTGGCGTCCGGAAAGGCTGCGTAAAGCTCACGATAACACACGCTCCATGGAAAGTTGCGGAAGGCGGTATATCGGCTCTCCGCCGCCAATTTTACCAGCGCGGGCGCCATCCTCTCGATCGTGTAGGGGGGATCAAGCTTAATGCCGCCAGCTTTGTTGAATCGGATGGGCGGGCGCGGACACAGCCTGTAGCCAAGCATCTTCATTGCGCGCCCAAGCGACATTGTGCCCGTCTTGTGAAGCCCAATCAGAAATACTTTTTGCCGCATTAGCACGCCGTCAAAGGTGAAAGTCTGCGAGACTTACAGCCCTCCTCGTCACCATGCAAGATTTTAGCCTGGTCTATGGTCCGTTCAAATCGAAGTCAGCCTAAACTCAACCGGCAAAGAGATACAGCCGCCAGTATTGACAAGCACTTTCCAGCATTTATCGTTGGATGCGCGTGGGCAGGCTGTCTCAAGCAATCTTCAGGATGCGTCTCATGCGCACTGGGGATCTCTGGGGATACCCCAGGGGAGACTTCAACTCAGGCAACTCACGACTTGATGCGCAGTAGGCTGCCTACGGGTCATCAAGCTTGACACGACGGGTTGAGACAGCTTGCCACGCAACCTTCGTTTGGAGGGCATTCATGAACACACAGGCATGGATAGCTCGGAACCTGGCGGCTTCATTTCTATCAAGTAAATGGACCAAAAATGATCTGCGGTATGCAGCGATTAAACTGCTTGGCCCCGCGACACGCGGAGCGCAACGGATGCTCATCAAGCAGTTGTTCGAAGCTCATAGGGCGCCGCCACCACCTTCGGAAGACTGGTTAGCATCATTCTTCCTGAACTCAGAGTTTTTTGCGATTGCAAACTTGCGGACAGCACAGCACCCGCAAAGCGTAGAAGCGGTGCTGACGCATCCGCATTTTTCGCCTTCTCAAAAGTTTAACGATCTTCAAGTCCCCAAACTAACCACTTCCGCAGACCTTGCTGAATGGTTGGGAATTTCGATCGATCATCTCGATTGGTTTGCCGACAGTCGCCGGATGCAACGAAAAACCAATATTCCAGTTCTCCAGCACTATTCCTTCAAATTCGCGCCAAAAAGAAGCGGTCCGCCCCGTCTTATCGAGATCCCGAAACCGCAGTTAAAAGCGATTCAAAAGCTGATTCTGAAAGAGATTTTAAACCGCGCTCCCGTCCATGACTGTGCGCACGGTTTTGTTCGACGTCGATCCTGTCTAACCGCCGCTAAATTTCACGCAGGCGAGCAAGTCCTGCTTTCTGCAGATCTCAAGGACTTCTTCCTTAATACGAGGATGTCCCGCGTCCATGGTATTTTCCGCCATCTTGGCTATCCGACTCCTGTGGCGCGACTTCTGACCTCGCTGTGCAGCACGGCTACGCCTGCGTCGGTTTTCGCCAGATTACCAGCGGCTCAGAGGCATGACTGGGAAACTCGGAAACTCTTTTCATCGCAACATCTCCCTCAGGGAGCGCCAACATCGCCAGCGCTGGCCAATCTTTGCGCTTGGCGTCTGGATTGCCGCCTTTTGGGGCTGGCTAACGCGTTCGGCGCAAATTACACGCGGTATGCAGATGATCTGGCGTTTTCGGGGCACGCCCTTTTCGCCAATAGAACCGCACGATTTCTTGTCGCGCTGGATGCGATTACTTCGGATGAAGGCTTTGCTTTAAATATAAGGAAAACGCGCATTATGGGCCGCCACGTAAGCCAGCGCGTCACTGGGGTTGTGGTGAATGATGGAGTAAACATTCGGCGGCAGGATTATGATAGTTTGAAAGCCATTCTGCACAACTGCCGCAAAAACGGTCCGGTTGCGGAAAATCGCTCCCAGATATCGAGTTTTCGCGCACATCTTGATGGACGGATAAACTGGGTCGAGAACGTGAACTCATCCAAAGGCGCAAAACTACGACGGATTTTCAATGAAGTTTCCTGGTAATCGCACTGCTAGACGGCGCTGAAGCCGCCGCCAGTGGGGGTTTTGATGATGATCGCGTCGCCAGCTTTCACATCAACCTGCGCGCAGCCGCCCAGCGGCTCAAGTGAGCCATCAGCCCGGCGCAGCGTGTTCTCGC
>JBGSLP010000317.1:0-12810 GCA_041740655.1 Alphaproteobacteria bacterium | reverse complement strand
TGTAGCCCACACCTGACCCGGCCGCACGATCGGCAGCCCTCGCAGCAAATACGGGTAGATCTTGTGCCCCGGCGACGGCTTTGAGGTGTTCGGGCGGCGGTAGATGGCTTCGATCGCCATCTTCTTCATCAAGCTGGCGACATGCAGGCGGCCGATCTTGATGCCCTCCTGGCGCAGAAGATCGCGCAGCATTCGGCTGCCTGCAAACGGGAACTCCAGGTGCAGCTCATCGATCCGGCGCATGATCGCCAGATCGGCAGGCGATACCGGCCGAGGCAGGTAATACACGCTGCCACGGCTGATCCTCAATTCCCGGGCCTGCCGCACGAGCGGCAGCGAGTGCTTGCGATCGATCATCGTTTTGCGCTCGGCAACAGTCCCGCCTTCCCGAGCGCTCCGGCCAAAAAATCATTCACCAGCGTCAACTCGCCAATCTTGGCGTGCAGCGTTTTTACGTCGATCGCCGGCTCTGCCGCTGCGCTACCGCCGTCTGATCCGAAAACACCCGCAGCCCCTTCCAGCAACTGAGTGCGCCAGGCCGTGATCTGGTTTGCGTGAACGTCAAACTGCTGCGCTAACTCGGCCAGCGTCTTCTCACCCTTCACCGCAGCCAATGCCACCTTCGCCTTAAATGCCGGATTGTGGTTCCGGCGTGGTCGTCTGCTCATATACGCTCCTGTCATGCGGCCGCTCTGGCCGCCGTTAGACAGAAAATCCACTTATCCCGCTGTGCAGTTTTGCCGAGCCACCTCTTTAACTTGCGGGCGACCGCTCTCGGCCTCTGGATCCGACCGGACTTTTAAGGTCAGCACCTACATCGCAAAAAAAGACAGATCAGTTTCCAAGTCGATTTTGACCAGTTCAAGCGTTTCGGCAGATGGATAAACGCGGCGCTAAACCTTTCGTTTACTACGCTTACCCAATCAAAATGTCACTTAATCCAATGAAATACATAGGCTTTCTTTCCCAGAGGGATGGGAAATCTTTATTGTCTCGTTGCGAAAATCTGCCAATCTTTTTTGTAAGTGGCCAAAGACTATTGTCTGAATACAAGCAATGTAGGCGGACAATAAACTTGTTCCATTTCGTACGCGGATTTCCGCCAGTTTGAAGCGCTGCCATGACAATAGAGTTTTTCCGTTTGAGCCCCTTTGGACGTCGATGGACCCCGTTGCTCGCTTGCGCTGGTTCGTTTTGTGACAATAAAGTTTTTCCTTTTTTCGATTCACTCTGAATCCAGAATAACACTATTTTTCATAATGTTGTATGATATTACTGGTAATGCAGTGATCGAAATGTTCAACGCAATTTCTCGAGATCAATCCGGAAAGCGATCGACATCTCAATTTAGGAGCCCGAGCGCAATGCGGTCCTCCCAAGCGACAACCGAGCACACCTGCTCATCGGCTCATCGGCTCATCGGCCAAGGTTATCATAGGAGCAGCGTCTCCAAACCACTTAACGGCGCGAAAACTTGACGATGAACGTCTCGCCCGCAAGGTGGGGCCGCAACAGCGCTTACGTTGGAGCCGCAACAAAGCTAACTATCTATCATGAGCCTTTCCTTCTTCATCCGGTCCCACCATGGTGCCGGTCAAGCATCACACGGTGCCGGTTGAAAGGAGAGGCTCCACCTCATTACTTCACCCTTTTGCTAGGACCCTTTCGAGAAGTCTGACCGCCTCAACCTCACCAATCACTTCTGCATATTTTGCCTGAAGATCGAAAAGGTTGGACTCATGCGGCGCCGGGTGGCGGTCACCGCAGCCGTCCCGAACTACGAACGGTGCGAAGCCGTGTTGCAATGCATCGAGCGCCGTTGCCCGCACGCAGCCGGATGTCGACATGCCGGCAATCAACAAGCTGTCAGTGCCCGTTTCAGTCAGATAGGTTGATAAGTCAGTGCCGAAGAAAGCAGATGGGTATTGCTTAATTACTACTTTCTCGCTGACTTCCGGCTCCATACCATCAGGAAATTCACCTAGCGGCGATCCCTCATCGAAAACTTTGAGTGCCGGAACCTTTTGATAAAAAAGACCCCCATTTGCACCGCCGGGAGAATATACGACCTTGGTGAAAATAACCGGTACCTTCGCTGACCTCGCCGCCTCGATCAGACGGATGTTACTAGCCAGAACCTTCTCAGCACCGGCATAGAGCGGTGAGGATAGGTCAAAATAAGCCATGGCCATATCAACGATCAGCAAGGCAGGCTGGCTGCCAAAGGTCAGATGGCCATTAAAAGTTGCATAATTTTCGGCGAGGTCATTAGCCGCCATCAGATCACCCCGCTTTTCGCCATGCCGTTGAGCGCGGCTTCATCGATACCAAGCAGTCTGCCATATACTTCGCTATTATGCTGCCCCACTTTCGATGGCGCAGGGCTGCGCACACCGCTGGGCGTGGCGGAGAGCCTCGGGAAAGCGTTCTGCATCTTGAGCTTGCCATGGCGCTCGGTCTTCACTTCAATGATCGCCTCGCGCGCAGCGAAGTGGGGATCAGCGAGCATTTCTGGTGCGCGATAAACACGTCCTGCGGGGATAGAGTTTTCAGTCATCAGCCGGTCAACCTCATCTACCGCCAAGGTCGCTGTCCAGCGATTGATGATCTCATCAAGCTCGGTCTGGTTCTTCCCGCGCGCTATGTGGGTGGAATATTCGGGATCATCGGCAAGCTCGGCCTGCCCCATCACTTGCGCCAGCCGCCGAAATATCTCATCCTTGTTCGCGCCGATCATATATTGACCGTCCCTGCAGCTATAGACATTCGAAGGCGCAATACCGGGCAGGATTGACCCGGACCGCTCGCGGATCACGCCGCCGTGGTCATATTCGGGAACAAGACCTTCCATCACCTGCAGCACAGATTCATAAAGCGCTGCGTCGATGACTTGGCCCTTACCGCTCTGGGCACGGCTATGCAGCGCGGCCAGCACGCCCATGCAACCATAGGTCGCGGTCAAAGTATCGCCGATAGATATGCCCATCCGGCTCGGCGGCCTGTCAGGTTCACCAACAATATAGCGCCAGCCGCCCATCGCTTCACCGATGCCGCCGAAGCCCGCTCGCTTAGAATAGGGGCCGGTCTGGCCATAGCCGGACATGCGCGCAATAATCAGCCCGGGATTGTCCTTATCAAGAACTTCCGGGCTAAGCCCCCATTTTTCCAACGTACCCGGTTTGAAATTTTCAATCAGGACATCGGCTGTGGCAATCAGCTTGCGCGCCAGAGCCTGACCTTCAGCCAAGCGTAAATTGAGCGAGACAGACTTCTTGTTGCGGGCGATAACTTCCCACTGGACCTTTTCCTCGCCTTGCCCCCACAGCCGCATGGGATCGCCCGCGCCAGGAGGTTCAATCTTGATCACTTCCGCTCCCATATCTCCGAGCAATTGGCCGCAAAAAGGTCCTGCCAGCAATTGCCCCATTTCAACGACCCGAATGTCGTTCAAGGCGCCATTGTTTGCGGGCATTATTCGGCCGCCTCAGCAAAATGCCAGACTGGCTGGATAGGTGCAGGCAGCCCGGTTTCGGCCTCACAATTCTGGCGCAATTCATCGATAGGCGGGCCGTAGTTGAACAGGGGCAATTCGCCGTGCGAGGATTTGATGTCAGCGCGAAGCTTGGCGGTTGCTGCCTCGTCAATAATGCCTTCTTCGCTTGCAACCACACCGTATGAAAGTGCACCATCCGCAGTCACCAGCCCTTGGACTATCTCTTTGCCCACCAGGGCCGGATCGCGATCTAGCGGGTCACCCCAGCCGCCTCCACCCCAAGTGATGAAATGCAACTGGTCGCCTTCCTCCACAGGAACATCTTCGACCTTGTTGCCGATGATCATCTGGGTGCCATCAGCCTTTTCCAGGATTTTCCGCGCCCGCTTGCCCGGCTCGCCGCCATTGACGCCCCAGGGCGGTACGAACCAGCGGTCATCATGAATGGAGATCGTTCCGCTGGCGAGGAACCGATAGGTCATGTGGATACCGTTTCCGCCGCGGTGGACCCCAGCACCGCCGCTATCTGGCGCGGTTTCATATCGCTCGATCATTAGCGGGAAATAGCGCTCGAGAAATTCGTTGGGGACATTGGTGAACCCCGGCCACAGTGAGTGGCCATCGGGACCGTCACCCATGGGCCGCCCGGGGATACCGCCAAAGCCGATCTGGAACAGCTGGAACCAGTCACCATTCTTGTCATTGCCCGAATAGAACAAGTGCGGTGAGGAAGAAAATCCAGCCGCATTGAGGAATTCGGGTGTTTTTTGTCCCAGCAATCCGCCAAGAATATCGAAGATCCGCCCCAATGCATGCGTTCGGCCCGAGAGAGCGGCCGGAAACTTCGGCTTGAGCAGCGATCCCTCAGGGATGCGCACGTCGATCAGATCATAAAAGCCATCGTTGAACAGTATCTGCGGGTCAAAGACCATGATCATATATATGCCGAAGAACATCTTGAACATGTTCTCGTTGAGCAGGAAGTTTATCGACGCTGCGCTTTGCGGATCGGTGCCGGTAAAATCAAGAACGACCTTCTCGCCTTCGCGCCACATGGTGCATTTAATTTTGTAGGGGCCATAGCCGACACCGTCGTCGCAGATATAATCCTCGAACATGACCTTATCTTCGCCGATAGCCATGGCGATTAGCGATTTCATCGCTCGGTGGTTGCGGGCCAGCAGCTCCTGCGTGGCACTGGTATAGACATCATCGCCAAAGCGGCCTGCCATCTCGATCACGCGGCGTGCGGCAACGCGGCACGAAGCAATCAGAGCGTTCAAATCGGCCTGACACCAATCGGGTTTGCGCGTCTGGTGCATGACAAGCTTCATCAGATCATCATTATATTCGCCTTTCTTCCATATCTTGACCGGCGGAATGCGCACGCCTTCCTCAAATACCGATTTGGCATCAATCGGCATTGAGCCGACGACCTTGCCGCCAATATCGGACTGGTGACCAAACATCGCGGTATAGGCGATCAGCCGCCCGTCCTTGAATACGGGCAGCAGCACCAGCCAGTCATTATTGTGACTGACCGCGCCATCGCAGCTATATGGATCGGACAGGAAGATCATGTCGCCATCTTCCAAGGTGCCGTCAAACTGCTTCAGAAAACCGCCGATGAAGCTGCCAAACTGGCCGACAATCATTTGGCCGGTGTGATCGGCAATCAGCGGAAACGCATCGCCTTGTTCGCGGATACCAGGCGACATCGCGGTTCGCACAAGTGTTGCATCCATTTCGATGCGAGCATTGCGGAGCGCGTTTTCGATAATATCGAGTGTGACCGGATCGATCGCGACTTTAGTGAACGGGGTATCGTTGGTCTGGATGATATGTGCGGTCATTATTCTGCTCCTTCAGCCAGATTGATCAGGATATTGCCAACCGTGTCGACCCTGCCGATACAGCCGTTTTCGATCAGAGTGGTGGAGTCCATCTCCACTACAATTGCCGGCCCTGGGATGATGTCTCCCTGTCGCAATTTGCTGCGGTCATAGATAATGGCGGCTTGTTCCTTGCCGTCCATCCACAGTGTGTGATCGCGCATCTTCGCAGCAGCAGGATTGCCGTCGCCTTTCGGTAATTGGGCAGCGGGCAAATCCAGTACCTTGCCCATTGCCACGGCGCGCAAATTTACGATCTCGTGCGGTGTATCCATGTTGAAGGTAAACAGCCGCAAATGCTCGGCATCGAAACGGGCAAGCAGGCCCTCGACCCCGTCCTCTTTCAGCACGTCCATGGTTATGGTCAACGGGACTTCGAACGCTTGGCCCGAATAACGGACGTCTATTTCGAACTCCATTTCGATCTCGCTGTCGGATACGCCTTCTGCGGCCAGTTCTTTGCGCAGCTGCGTTTCCATTTCAGCCAATATAACGCTCAGATCGGCAGCCTTTGTGTGCGTCGCAAGCTTGGAATAGCTGCGCGCCGTTTCCGTCCGCATCCGCGTAGTTGCATCGCCTAGCGCACACAGGACGCCCGGTGACACCGGAGAGATCGCTGGCCAACTGCCCATCAAACGCGCAACAGCATTCACATGCAGCGGTCCCGCTCCGCCAAAGCCCATCAGAGCAAAGTGGCGCGGGTCATAGCCCTGCTGCACGCTGATCATCCTGAGCGCCCCAAACATATTCTCGTTCACAATGTCGATGATGCCGCGCGCCGCTGCCATAAGATCAATGCCGAGTGCATTGGCGATCGTTTGCACCGCCTTGCTCGCACCTTCGCGGTCGAGTTTGAAGCTGCCGCCTAGCAGGTTTTCGGGCAAATAGCCGAGGACCACATTGGCGTCTGTCACCGTGGGTTCGGCCCCGCCTTTACCGTAAGCCACTGGCCCAGGCACCGCACCTGCCGATTGTGGGCCAACGCGCAGGGCTCCGGTCAGTTCGGGCACATACGCAATCGAGCCGCCGCCCGCCCCGACAGTTTTCACATCGAGCGATGATGCACGGACCGACAAATGCCCGACGTCGGTTGTCCGCACCCGGCGCGGTTTGAGATTCTCGATCAAGGCCACATCGGTAGAGGTTCCGCCAACATCCAGCGTCAAGATATTCTTGATCCCCGCATTCTTGCCGACCCACAAGGCGCCGGTGACGCCGCCCGCCGGGCCGGACATCAGGATATTGACCGGGTGTTCTTCCGCCTTGTTCGATGTCATCAAGCCGCCATCACTACGCAGCAGAGACAGTCTTCCGGAAAAGCCCTTGTCAGCCAATTTGCTGCGCAGATTGGACAAATATTTACTGACCACAGGCCGCACAGCGGCGTTGGCAACCGTAGTCAGAGTCCGCTCATACTCCTGCATCTCGGGAAGCACTTCATGGCTGAGGGACACGGGCACACCCGGCAAAATCTCGGCAGCCAACTTGCCTATTTTCGCTTCGTGATCGCCGTTTACATAAGCGTTTATCAGCGAAACTGTGATCGCCTCTACACCTTGGGTTTTGAGCATGGTCAGTGCAGAACGTGCGCTCGCTTCGTCAAACGGGCGGAATTCATTGCCCTCAGCGTCCATTCGCCCCTTGACCGTAACCGTGTCCTCGAGCGCTGCAAGCGGCTGCGGTTTGGGCCAGATGATCCAGGCAGCGAGCCCCCCGGGAACATAGCTTCGCGCGATTTGCATGACATGGCGGTAACCTTCGGTGGTAACGAGGCCAACGCGGGCACCCTTCCCTTCGAGGACGGCGTTGGTCGCAACCGTGGTGCCATGCAGCAAATACTCGATCTCATTTGCAGCTATTCCTGCTTCGTTGCAAATCACACTGACGCCGCTCAGAATGCCTTCGCTGCTGTCATGCGGAGTGGACGGCGTTTTGTGACGCCAGAATGCGCCGCTATTCTGGTCGAATAACAACAGGTCGGTGAATGTTCCGCCTACATCGACGCCCAATCGATAACCCATAAACACTCTTCCTCTCGTAGATTTCTTTATTCAATAGCAAGTCTGCCGTCAGGCAGGTTTGGGAAATGGCAAAGCGCGGCTAACCATAGCCGGCAAGCTCTTCTCCATAATTGTAGAAAGCCATTGCGAAGCATCAATCAGCCGGTCCAAATCCATACCGGTCGAAATGCCGGAACGCTCGAGCATATAGACCACATCCTCGCTAGCGACATTGCCTACTGCACCGGGCGCAAACGGGCATCCGCCCAGTCCGCCAATCGACGCATCAACCACGCTCGCGCCTTCGCTGACCGCAGCCCAAACATTCGCCAAGCCGGTACCGCGGGTATTGTGGAAATGAACACGGACCGGCAAAGGCTCGATCGCGGCGCGAACTGCGGTAACCAGCCGGGCAACATGCGCTGGATTGGCGACGCCTATAGTGTCAGCCAGTGCAATTTCGACGGGCTCAACCTCGGCCAGCGATCGCGCCATTTCAATAATCCGCGCTTCGGCAACTTCGCCCTCAAACGGGCAACCGAACGACGCAGCGATAGTGACTTGCGCACTCTTGCCAGACGATTTGGCTAAATTGATGATCGCCTTTGCCGAGTCAACCGAACCATCACTGGTCTGCCCCTGATTGGCGATCGCAAATGCGTCTGTGGAAACGCAGACAGCGCCCAGCTGGTCAATCTGCCCCGTTGCGAGAGCACGCTCGGCACCGCGTTCGTTCATGACCAGGCCAATGTAAGTGACATCGCCGCGGACCGGCAACCCCGCGCAAACTTCTTCTGCATCGGCCATTTGCGGTACGCGTTTTGGGTTTACAAAGCTGGCGACTTCGATGCGCCGAGCACCTGAATCAATCGCGCGCGAGATCAGTTCCAGCTTGTCCATGGTTGCGACAAGCTTCGCCTCATTTTGAAGTCCGTCACGCGGGCCGACTTCGACAAATTCAATTATTGCAGGCATAAACATGAAACGCTTTCTGCCATAATTGTATACAAAAGCAAGTCACCTCATGCCATTGCAGCACATGGGGCGTCGGTCAATTCGCGCTGATGGATATCGGCATAGGCATGAAATGCACGGTGAATATGCGCAGCCATGGTCGACTCGGCCCAGTCACCATCACATCGTTCGAATGCAGCCACTAGCGCCTGATGCTCATTGTGTGATCGCAGCAGGTTCTGGCGGTCATATTGCAGCGCGGTCCGCAGCACGACGGGCTGCTCCACAATACTGGTCAAGATGTTCGTTAGCCGGACAGAGGCAGCAGCCTCCATGATCGTAGCGTGAAATATCCGGTTGTTTTCGAGGAAAGCGCCAATGTCTGGTGTGTCGCAGGCGATTGCCGCCTCAATTCTGCAGTTACAATCCTTCAGTGCGCGCATTTGCTCCGCAGTTATCCGTGTTGCCGCCCGCTTTGCAGCACGCCCCTCTAGCAGCGCCCGCAGCTGAAATGCCTCAGCAATATCTTCGAGCGACCACTCGGCAACGAAACTGCGTTGCGATTCATTTCGGCTGATCAACGATTCAGCCTCAAGCCGCCTCAATGCGTCGCGCACCGGCGTTCGCGAGACGCCGCAGACTTCTGCAAGCTGCTCCTCACGGATCTGCTCACCAGGAACCAGATCCGCGCGCAAAATCATACGCCTGATTTGACTGTAAGCACGGTCGGATGCTCGCGACATGAGGCTAGCTCCATAAAGGGTTGACGAACCATAATTGTATACAATAAGATACGACAAAAGCAATGCACGATCACCATCAGTGCTAGTTTTTTCAGGCGAGTGGAGATTTGGGGAGAAGTTCCATGCGTAATTTCAAGTTAATCATGAAAATGTCGGTAGCTGGCTTGGCGTTGATCGCCATGCCGTCTAATGCACAAGACGCTGCAAGTGACGAAGATGCCGTTGAGTCCGGCGAAATCATTGTTACGGCGCGGCGCCAGAGCGAGCGGCTGATCGATGTGCCCGCCTCAGTATCGGTGCTGACCGCTGATACACTGCAGAAAACCGGTGTTGATAATGCCGAAGGCTTTGCGCAATTAACCCCGGGTGTGACTATTGTCACCGGCACCGCAGAAGCGGGCGACACGCAAATCAACATTCGCGGGATCAACGGCGCTCGCGATGCTGAAAGCTCGGTAGCCTTAGTGGTTGACGGCATCCTCAAAACCAACACAGCGCAACTGAACCAGACCCAGGGCACACTGCGCCAGATCGAGATATTGAAAGGTCCGCAAGGGGCAATCTATGGCCGCAACGCGGCGGCCGGCGCGATTGTGATCTCCACCCTCAAGCCCGGCAGAGATTTGGAGGCCGGCGGCAAGATCAGCTACGCCAACGAAAACACTCTCGAAGGCAATGCTCATGTGTCGGTCCCGGTTGGTGATAGCGCAGGCTTTGTCCTGTCGGGCAACTATCGCACCACCGACGGATTTTACCGCAATGAGTTCCTGAACGCCAAAGTGGTTGACGATCAGGAAGTTTGGTCAGTCGATGGCCGGTTTGTTGCCCAGCTTGCAGAAGACACCGAGCTGGATCTGAAAGCGCGCTATTCCGATCTTTCGGGTGCTTCGATCAATTTCAATGCGGCATTTCATCTGCCCGCGCTCGGCGGCGCATTTAACGAAGATGTCGATGATCATGAGTTCCGGTATAATAGCAATATACGTCCGACAAACGACCAGACGTCGTTCGATGTATCGGCAAAGATCGAACATGATTTCGGATCTACGATGCTCACCGCTTGGGCGCTCTATTCAGACACCAGCCAAAGCCTGACAGCCGATGGCACCTCGGCAGACTTTGCGCGCTATATCTCGCCCGCGTTTGGTGCGCCTGCCAATCCGACCAATCTTGCGGTTCAGAACGCCTGCTTTGCGTCTACTGCGGCGAACACTGGTTTTCCAGTCAATCCGCCGGGTGTGATTGGCGCAATCCCGGTTCCGTTCATTTTCGATTTTTCGGGGTCAACATTCGGACCCTATAGCCCGACGACCTGCGATGGTACCCAGCTGCAAACGCGCGATCAGAAAGACATTAGTGGTGAAATTCGCTTGGCGTCGAATGATAGTGGACCTTTTAGCTGGCAGTTAGGCGCCTACTACCTCAATATTGACCGTACAGTCGGCGTAAGCTTGGGCGGCGATCTTGGCTTTGGCGTTAGTTCGGAGCTCTTTAATGCGCCGGGATCATCCAATCCCACCTCACAGCTCTATCACGATAATTTCGGAACAGACGTCTACGCGGTGTTCGGATCTGCGGACTATGAGGTTTCCGAGAAGCTGAAATTGGGCGTGGCCCTGCGTTACGATATCGAAGATCGTAAAGTGACGAGCCTTGTGCCCAATGTTGCCGATCCGATTACCGGGGCACCGATCAATCCCGGCCTTCCGGCGACAGGAACAATCCCGCCGCAATCTGCTGTGTTCAAACAGTTGCAGCCGAAGGTCAGCTTCAGCTATCAACCTACATCAGAAACCAATATCTATGCCAACTGGGGCGTCGGTTTCAAATCGGGCGGTTTCAACAATCAAGGCTCGAAGGCTACGGTCGATACCTATTTCAATGATCCAACTGGCGCGGCGGCCTTTGGATCAATCAACGCAGGCGTTCTGATCAACGATCAATTCCGCAAAGAAACTTCCAGTTCGTTTGAGGCCGGGGTTAAGGGATCACTGTTCGACAACCGCGTCACCTTTGATCTGGCCGGCTATTACACCCGCATTGACGATATGCAGTTCTTTGAATTTTTCGTGGGCGGTTTTGGCCTCTTGCGCGTCGTTTCCAACATCGACCGGGTTGATGTGAAGGGAGCAGAATTCAACACCAGTGCGAAAATCGTTGATGGCTGGAAGTTGTTCGGCTCGGTCAATGTGACCGACAGCGAGATCAAGAAAAATGCGTCCCGCCCAGATACTGTTGGCAATAAGTCACCATATACGGCGGATTACACGATCAACCTTGGCACCCAGATCGACGCCCCGCTAACAACTGCGCTCAATCTCATCGTCCGCGCAGATTATCGGATTACAGGACCAACCTGGTTCCACACAGTTCAGGATCAAAGCAAGCCAACAGTATTTAGCGCTCTGCTGCCAATTTCACTTTTTGCAGCACCGCCAGAGGCTGGTAACGGCAGCTATATCGCTGCGCGGCGTGATGCTTTTGGTGTACTCAACACCAGGTTCGGGATCGAGGGCGAAAATTGGAATCTGGCAGTTTTTGCCAACAATGTCTTGGACCGCGAATACATCAACGAGGCCATTCCATCGATCGAATTCGGCGGTTCGTTCATCTCACCAGGCGCGCGCCGCTTGGTCGGGGTGGAGGCAGGGTTCAAGTTTTAGTCCGTTCGGGAATTCACACAGATCTTGGGAATTCTCCAAGCGTCTAACTTGGGGCTTGGAGAACGACTGAGAACGGCGGTGCAAAAGTCGACCACGATAGCGGCGGAATGACCTTGCTGCGGGCGGTGCAAAAAGTCGTCCACCTTTACCCTTTCTGGAGACAGGCAGGGTGGGAGGATTTTTACTGTGGTTTTTTAGCTGGAACTCGCTCCGTTTTTAAAGGGTCGTGTCGAATTTACGATTCAAAAGGCGCCCTCACCTTTCGCCCAGCCATTTCCCGAAAAGGGCTCTTGTGCCTGGGATCGAAATTTCAACATAGTCTAATGGCTTCATTACAGTTGCAAGATGGGCGCTGTCCGCGAATACATTAGGTGGGCATCATTAATTTAGGCCAATCGGCCGCCGCCTGCGGTGTGATGCAGCACCGGCGCCTGTGTTGGACAACTGACCGGTAAGTCCCCTTTTCGGACGTCAATCCGCCTAAGGCACCCTTCGTCCATGGACCTAGAATCCGGCTCCTGAATGACTGCTTCTTTGGACAGACCGGAAAGTCCGCTCTTAGGGCCGCGATGGCGATTAGCTGCCGTTCGTTCACACGATGAAAAACGGCGGCTTTACGCCCGTCGCGGCATTCGGGCTGATTTGGTGGAAAATAACAGCGGACCTTCTGCACCCGGCGATAGGGAGATGCCAACCCCAAGGGGCTGGCTATCCCTTAGATTTCTGTTTGTTCCGATAAACTGAGTGCGTCTTCGATGTCGACTCCCAGGTATCTCACCGTATTTTCAATCTTAGAGCGGCGCGCTGATTTTGTGAATCGGGGGATTCCTATTTCTGCGGGATTGTGATTCAACCTCATTGGAGGTGGACCATGGGTAGATGCCGATCAGCTGATTTACGAGTTCGGGTTGTTGAAGCGGTTGCGTGTAGCGCGACATTCTGGATGAGAGAGTAGCGACAATCAGGATGAGAGTTAATTGACGCGGTAATTTGGGTTTTGGTGTGCGAGATTGTCGTTGGCAAGAGCTAAGTTTGGTCTTGCTGCTCGGTTTGATTGTCGCTGGA
>JBGSLP010000316.1:0-2217 GCA_041740655.1 Alphaproteobacteria bacterium | reverse complement strand
TTCATGAAATGCCAACGAGCCATGTCTGTACACATCGAACCTGTTCGAACAGCGGCGTACCATTTTCATGGTTCGCGATAAACATGTGGTTTTCTGGATACTGGGCGCCGCCATAAATCACGATTTTTGACGGGGTTTGATCGAGACTTGGCTCCAGTAGGCGCAGCGCGGCCCCAAACGCAGGCTGATCTGCGGCTATGACTCCGGCGTTCCTTGTTCAGCGGCGTTCCACCCTTCGCGTCCACCATCGCATGGCGGTTCTCTACATCGAGGAAGTCCCTCTGACCCATCAGAGATCCCCGGTCGCGCCAACACTGACGGCGAGTCAGTGTCAAAATCGGTCAGGACGCGAGATTTTTCGAGACGCCTTCCTGTCTGTGCGGCGGACAGGACGACCAGTTTCCCTGAGGAGTAAACACTTTCGTCACGAGAAGACTGTCGGCGACGTCCTGATCCTTCATCGCGATCGGATAGATGTGCGGTGCATCAGCACCTATGCCGCGTGTCACCTGAACCGGTTCCGGAAGGACCCGGGCTGAATGCCGGTCGTGCCGGTCGGCTTGCGCAGCAGGATGCTCATGGCTTGTCTCGCGGAGCATAGCCGACAAAAAACTTGAAACCAGCGTAAAGGCCCATCCCTCCAAAAAGGATCGCCCAGCCGGGCGAACCGATGGAAAGCTCGAAAGCCGCCCAAGTGAGGCAGACCACCACAATGACGATCCGCAACCAGAGCGGCCGAAAGAACGGATGCTCAAAGTCGAAAAGCTTGTCCAACATCCCAGTTCAGCGCCTCCGACGCCAAATCACACGCCCCAGATGACGCATCTTTATGTCCCGCACGTCGGTTGGAGCCAATCGGCGCGGATCACTAGCGCCAATGCCGGTCCGCACCGTCGATTTCAAGAAAAACCTGTCCGTTCGAACGATTGAGCGGCCGCGCGCTCGCCGCGAGGGCGAGCCACAGGAACGCCGAGGTCTATCAATGGCAATGCGCTCCACGAGGTCCTTCTTGTGCGCCATCGAGCGGTGTGCCTCGGTCATTGCTGCCGCGATGGCTTCGATCTGGCTTGACACGGCCTTCGCTACGATCTCATCAACCATCGAAGCCACTTTCAGCGCTCGCATGGCGCGGCGCACGGACGGCTTGGCCTGGTCCCACTGCCCAGCCAACTTGGTCAGCTCAGTGTTCTTCTGGTTGATCAGGGCTTCCAACGCCGACATCTCGCGTTTCAGCGCGCCGATCTCCTGATCGAGCGCCTGAATTTGCCCGTTCAGGTGAGACAGCCGCTCGCGTTTGGAATCCACATGTTGCGCGACCGCTTCGGTGCGGGTCACTTCCTCTTGCAAGCGCCGGAGCGCGTCCTCGTTAGAGGCGATTATGTTCAAGAGTTCGACAATGGCGGGCGCGCCCAGCTCGTCAAGCTCTCCAAGTCGATCGATTACCTTCGCCCGTTCGACCTCGTTCAAATAGGGGTGCAGGTAGTCTGCCGCGCAGTTATCCGGCGGCGGAAACCACAGCTTCTCCCAAGCGCTTCGAGCACTATCCAGCACCGCGCCGCGCTGAACGCCACTCAGCGCCGGTTCGATGCCTTCCATGCCGCTGTCAACAGCGCTAATGAAACGCTCCAGATTGCTATCGCCCTGATTGCGCCAACTCTCCCAGCGCTCGCGAACGCCCTCAGCGGAGAGCCTGCCCTTCAAGGCTTTGCGGAGCCCGAGGCCGGACAGGGCCAAGGCGATGTCCTTCATCATTAGGTCTTCGAGCTGGGTGCGGCCCTGTTCTATGGCGCGCTCATAGTTTTTGATCTGCTCGAATTGCTCTTGCAGAAGGGCTTGCGAGCCCGCCCCGAAACTTGCCAACTCGCGGATCAGATGCTCGCGCTCTTCCTTGAGTTCGGCCAAAGACGGCTCAATCTCTGTGTAGCGGTCCGACTTTTTATCATATTCGAAATTGAGCTGGTGGCGCTCCAGCTCTAGACCACATGTTCGCCTGAGATAGGGCGACCCGTCTCACAGTATGCAGGTTTCGAGGGTTGCGCCGGATGTCCTGGCGCAGAGCCTCCAGCATAGGAGACGGGGGGCTATGGCCGAAAATGGGTGATGGCGGATTGAGAGGCGGCGTATCGTGGCGGGTGTTCGAAGCCTGCCAGAACCTCCCGAAGGAGCGATACGCCATGACCGACGATACCACGATCATCCCGTTTCACCAGCCGGGTT
>JBGSLP010000315.1:0-25796 GCA_041740655.1 Alphaproteobacteria bacterium | reverse complement strand
GCCTCGACGGAGAGCGCAAGCAGATTGCCGCCGCCCGACGCGGCCGCCTCTGTCAGCGCGGCGAGCGCGACCTCGACCGCCGCCTCGTCACGTTCTGCGCGAAGCCGGTTGAGTTTTTCGATCTGGGCGGCGCGGACGGCCGAGTTATCCACCTTCAACACGTCAATCTTCTCGTCGCCGGACACCTTATACTTGTTGATGCCGACGATGGTCTGCTTGCCGCTGTCGATGCGCGCCTGTGTGCGGGCGGCCGCTTCCTCGATGCGCATTTTCGGCAATCCGGCGTTGATGGCGTTCGCCCTGCCGCCGAGTTTCTCGTCTGGCGCGATATGCGCGAGCGCCTTGGCGGCCAGATCATGCGTCAGCCGCTCGACGTAATAGCTGCCGCCCCACGGATCGATGACGCGGCATGTGCCCGTCTCGTTGATGAGGAATAGCTGCGTATTGCGGGCGATGCGAGCGGAGAAATCGGTCGGCAACGCCAGCGCTTCGTCGAGCGCGTTGGTGTGCAGGCTCTGGGTGCCGCCTTGCGTTGCCGCCATCGCCTCGACGCAGGTGCGCGTGACGTTGTTGAACACGTCCTGTGCGGTAAGGCTCCAGCCGGAGGTCTGGCAATGGGCGCGCAGCGAGAGGGATTTCGGGTTTTTCGCGCCGAGTTCTTTCATGTATTTCGCCCAGAGCAGCCGCGCGGCGCGCATCTTGGCGACTTCCATGAAGAAGTTCATGCCGATGGCCCAGAAGAACGACAGGCGCGGCGCGAAGGCGTCGATATCCATGCCCGCCTTCTGTCCGGCGCGGACATACTCAATGCCATCGGCGATTGTATAGGCGAGTTCTAAGTCGGCCGTCGCCCCGGCCTCCTGCATGTGATAGCCGGAAATCGAGATCGAGTTGAATTTCGGCATTTCCCGCGATGTGTAGGCGAAAATGTCCGAGACGATGCGCATGGATGGATTTGGCGGATAAATGTAGGTGTTGCGCACCATGAATTCTTTGAGGATGTCGTTCTGGATGGTGCCCGACAGCGCCTTCGGGGAAACGCCCTGCTCCTCGCCCGCCGTGATAAAAAGCGCCAGAACCGGCAGAACGGCGCCGTTCATGGTCATTGACACGCTCATGTCGGACAGCGGGATGCCGTCGAAGAGCGTGCGCATATCGTAAATGGAATCGATGGCCACGCCCGCCATGCCCACATCGCCGCGCACGCGCGGATGGTCGGAATCATATCCCCGGTGGGTCGCCAAATCGAAGGCGATGGAGAGACCCTTCTGCCCCGCCGCCAGATTGCGCCGGTAAAACGCGTTCGACTCCTCGGCGGTGGAAAAGCCCGCATATTGGCGGATCGTCCAGGGCTGCTCCACATACATCGTCGGATACGGCCCGCGCAGATAGGGCGGCAGGCCGGGATATGTGTTCAGAAAATCGAGGCCCTCGATATCCGCCGCGCCATAAATCGGCTTGACCGGAATGCCTTCGGGGGTGGTCCAGGGCTCGCCAGCGGGCGCGGCGCCAGCAGCCTTCGGCAACCCCCAGGCGATGTCCTTATAGTTCGGAATATTGCCCATTGACCGCGCTCCAAAGCCAACCGTCGCCGGTTAGCCATCCTCCTCGTTGTCATAGTCTTCGTAGGCCGCGCTGCCCATTTCATCCACCCGCATGATCTGGTGCAGTTCCGAGAGCACACTCAGCGCGTCGCAGCCCGGATATAGGATGCGGTCGACCGCGCGCTGATCCTTGGCGTCGAGGCGATTGAGGCCGTTCGGTTCGATCGCAACATAAAGCGCCGCTGCGCCCGCTTTTTTCAGCGCCGCTGCCGCGCCTGGCAACTCGGCGTAATTTTTATCGTTCGAGCAAATGCAGGCGACGGGCGCCGGGCTTTCACGGAATGCGCGCTCGAGCGCCTCGACAGTACCGAAGTCACGGCCAGTCAAAACTTCGACGCCGCCAGCCTCGAAGAAGCTTTTGATCCATGTCAGGCGCGGCGTGTAATCGGCCGCACTCCCGAGCAGCGCGACGAATATTGGCGGCCTTGCCCCCACGCGATAGAGCGCCAGATCGGAGGCGCGCCGCAGCTTTTCATAGGGTTCGGCGAGCCGTTCAGCAGCGGTGGGTAGAAATGACTTGCGCTCGTAGACGGTTTCCAGCGCGCGCTCAAGGCCGCGCAACGTCGCCCCTGTTTTTACGGCGGCGACCATTGCGGCAAAGCGCTCGCCCTTGCCCGGTGGCGGCAGATCAGGGACGTCGCCCTCGCGGTTGAGGCTTTCAATGTCGAAGGCAATGTCCGCGCGGTGATAACTGACCGGCCTTTCCTCCAGATGAGGGAAGCTCGACACGCCGGTAATCGCATCCTTGCCGGTTGACAAATTTCGCTCGCGCTTGTGCCGCATCGACGCCGTAGCGTCGAAAATCACGCCCTGCTCAAGCGCCGCCAGCAATCCGCCGCAGGCCTCGATGCGCCGGAACTCCTCCCAGGCGCCCGAAGCAATCTCGGCGGTGAGGCTTTCGACATACCAGGAGCCGCCCGCCTCGTCGGCGATGCGACCGATATTCGCCTCCTCCATCAGAACAAGCTGCGTGTTGCGGGCCATGCGCCTTGCGAAAGCGTCCGGCGTGCCCGCGCGTGTGTTGAACGGGATCAGCAGGATACCTTCCGCGCCGCCTACAGCCGCGCCAAACGCCGCCGCCGCTCCGCGCAGGATGTTAACGTGCGCATCGCGCTCGGTGACGGCTCGGTATGACATTTCCGCAAGAATCTTGACCTTTACTGTATCGACGCTCGCTACCTCGGCGGTCTTCGCCCAGAGCAGGCGGGCGGCGCGAAACTTTGCGATGGTCAGGAACAGGTCGCATTCGGCGGCGAGCATAACATCGGTCGCGGCTATCGCCTCCGCTGCGGTGAAGCCAGACGCCTCAAGCTCGCGCCAGTAGGTTGCGCAGGCGGCGAGTGTCCACGCCAGTTCCTGCACGGCGGAGCCTCCCGCCTGATGCCACGCGCGGCCCGAGACCATGAACGGCGTCAATCCGCTCTTCTGCGATTTGAGCCAACAAGCTGCGTCAATGCTGTCGGCGAGGGCCATGTGACGCTGGGCGGGGATATAGCCGCTCGCCGCTATGATGCTCAACGGGTCGAGGCCGCCCGATCCTCTCATCGATGCGTGCGCGACCTCGCTCGTCTCCGCAAGCGCTGCAATGAGCGCGAGGCCCGGCAAACTGTCGAAGCCGCCCGAAACATAAAGTTCGGCGCTGGTGAGCGGCACGCCTTTGAACACCTGCTGGAATTCGTCGAGCGTTCGGGCGCCGAGATAGGCGCCGCCATAGGGCAGGTTGCCGCCAAGCTGGAGCCATAAGCCGCTCGTTCCCTCGGCAAGGTCATCCAGGAGTTGCTTGTTGGCGTAGGCAAAATCGAGGTGGTCTACGAACTGGATGACGCTCCAGGCGCGTCCGTTGCGGCTGGCGCGCACCCTCAGACTTTCCGGATAAGTGATGCTGGCGACACCTCCCGGCGCATCAGCGTTTCCCTCGTCGTAAAGGGGAAACACGGGAAAGCCCTCGTAAAGGGTTTGAACACCGACACCTTCAGGCGCCAGCTTGAGCCAGTCTGACCGTCTGGTGGCGGCAAAATCGCTTGCTAGACGCATGTTTTTCATGAAGGCGGCGCAACCACTTTACCCAACTCACCGCCTCACAGTAATCGTCTCCGCCGGGCATCGCAAAGCAAAAAACAATTCACATGTCGATCGCAAGTGTCCGGATCAGTAGGTCATCGTTGGCGGGAGTGTTTTCGCCTGTGACACCCAGCTTTCGACCTGCGGCAACCCTGGGGTCTGGCGCACGAGTTTACGCTTGGTGTTAGCGTCGATGATTGCCTTCCAGAGATTTTCAGGTTTGCGCTGGGCTAGTTCCTTTACCGTATCAACGCCAGCCGCCTCAAGCAGCTCCGAATATTCTTCGGCCACGCCCTTGATGCGCATCAGGTCGCACATATTGGCCCATTTCAGAATTTTCTGCTCGTCGAGACCGGTTTTCTCGGCGAGGTCTTTGCGTCCCTTTTTCGCCGCTGCGTGATCGAGCAGTTGTTTGGTGTTCTTGATGCCGACTTTATGAAGCACTTCGGCAAACTTTGGGCCTATGCCTTCGATTTTCTCGATTTTATAGTTCATAACGCTTCTCCTGTTATGGATCGCTTGCAATAAACTCGGCACAAAATACCGCACTGAAACTCTGCTTATAACAACGACCTGATTCGGGGCGTAAGCGGCAATAACCAATAGACAAATTTTTAGCGAAGCTTTGCCAGAAAATAAATGCGTTATAGGGCAAATTCTCGCGTGAGCATCAAGAAGGTCAGTTTATCCGGCTCAGGCCTGGTATTTCATTGGTAATACGCTGAAGAACTGTCGCACCGGCTTTTTGACGGGCAAAGTCAAGAAACGCCTGCCCCGCAATCAGAGTTTGTCCGTAAGTAAGACCGGCGGCTTTTGCATCGTTTAGCACTGTGATCAGCGGGTCTTCGTGTCCGAACGCGTTTTTCATGGCCCCAGACATCATGGCCTCAATGCCCGACGCAGGTTTTTCAGCCTCAAGCGCAACGCTGTTCTCGTCGAGAAGACCGCGGGCGCCTGGAAGCGCTTGAAATAGGTCCGCCGCCAACGGCCCGGAAAGATGCCGGTCAGCCATTCTCAGAAATGATTGGGTAACGAGCCGGGCGTCAGCGCGCTCGAGGTTGGCCGAGATCGCCAGCTGATTTATGAAATCGTCCATGAGTCCCCTGATGTTCACGGTTGATACATAATTAAGCATACAAACTCTGACCAGAAGTGGACGCGCAGCCGTTTTGAAAAATGTGCATATCGCCTTTTGATTGGCTAAGACCGAGGCTTCCGCGCACCACCTAAACCCGTTTGCGATTGCGCCGCGTTGCGTTGTCCATTACCGCTAACTGTGCATAACAACCTGCGCGTGGTTCCCAAACCGGCGTGGTTGTGACACCCGCGTAGTGTTAACGAACAAGGGGGGGCGATGAGCGAAGGTCAGATATACGTCGGCACGAGCACGAAGAAGGAATATCTTCTGCTGGCGCTTGCAAACCGCCACGGTCTCATCGCGGGCGCAACCGGCACCGGCAAGACGGTTTCGCTGCAAATCCTGGCCGAAGGTTTTTCCAACGCCGGGGTTCCGGTTTTCTGCGCGGACGTAAAGGGCGACCTCGCCGGTATCGCGATGAAGGGCGTATCCAAGCCGTTCCTTGAGGAGCGCGCCCAGAAGATCGGCCTTGAGAATTACACTTACGGCGCCTCGCCCGCCATACTGTGGGACTTGTTCGGCGAGCAGGGCCATCCGATCCGCGCGACCATCAAGGACATGGGGCCGCTGCTGCTCTCGCGCCTGATGGAGTTGAACGAGACGCAGGAGGGCGTCCTCACCATCGCCTTCCGCCTCGCCGCCGACCAGAAGCTGCCGCTGATCGATCTGAAGGACTTGCGCGCGCTTATCGTCGAGGTCGCGGAAAAGGCCGATCAACTCACCAAGGAATATGGCAACGTCTCCAAAACCTCCGTCGGCGCCATCCAGCGCCGGTTGCTGGTGCTTGAGGAGCAGGCTGCCGAGCACTTCTTCGGTCAGCCTGCGCTCGACATCAAGGACCTGATGCTGAAGGACAGCGAAGGCCGTGGTTACGTGAGCGTGCTGGCCGCGGACAAGCTCATGAGCAATCCCCGGCTTTACTCGACCTTCCTGCTGTGGCTGCTGACGCGTCTGTTCGACCAACTGCCTGAGGTCGGCGATATCGAAAAGCCAAAGCTCGTGTTTTTCTTCGACGAAGCGCATTTGCTGTTCACCGAGGCGCCGAAAGCCTTGCTGGAGCGCATCGAGCAGGTGACGCGCCTCATTCGCTCGAAAGGCGTCGGCGTCTATTACATCACCCAGAACCCTCTCGACGTGCCGGATACCGTCTCCAGCCAGCTCGGTAATCGCATCCAGCACGGGCTTCGCGCGTTTACGCCGAAAGAGCAGAAGGCGGTGAGAGCGGCGTCGGAAACTTTCCGGGCAAATCCGAACCTCGACACGGAGCGCGCCATTCTGGAATTGAGCGTCGGTGAGGCGCTGGTGTCGCTGCTGGAGAAAAAAGGCCAGCCCTCTATCGTCGAGCGCACGCTCATACGGCCGCCAGCCTCGCGCCTTGGGCCGCTCACTCCCGACGAGCGTAAAGAGCTGATCGCGGACAGCCCGGTCGCCGGAAAATACGACGAAGAATCCGAGACGGAGTCAGCGTATGAAATGCTGAAAGAGCGCAAGGCTGGCGCGGCGAACGGCTCGGCAACCAGCGACGGTGGCTTTGATCGTCATGGCGAGTTTCGCGTGCCCAAGCCCGGCGACGCGGCGCCTACGCCCAAACGTCCGCCAGCCGCGCCGCGCACCGATACGGCCAGCGGGGCGTTTACAAAATCGCTGCTGCGATCGCTCGGCGCCGCGATCCCGCGCATTCTGGAGCGCGTTTTGCGGGGTCGCATCGGGCGCTAGACGCTCGCCAGACGGTGATTGTAGGGAGGCTCGAACCCGGAATGACGCTCACCTCGCTCAAAATCCTTCGCTCCATGATCCTTGGCCTGATCGCGTTTGCGCCTGCGCAGGCGGCGACAGTAACCGACATGTATAGCGCCGCCGCAGCGGTGATGAACGTTGATGAGCCGGAGCGGCAGCGGGGATTTCGTGCGGGGCTGGAAGAGGTGATCATTCGGCTGACGGGCGATGCGGGGCTAAAAGGCTCGTATCGAATTGAGCCGATCCTCGATTTTGCGCCGAATTTCGTCGTCAGCCACACCTACAAAGAAGCGTTGGATAGCCCCGAGAAGCGCGACGAGCAAACTACGTCAGGCTATCCCCACAGCCTCGCCATCCAGTTCGATAAGACCAAGCTCGATTCAGCGATAGAGGCGTTCGGGCTTCAGCTTTGGAGCGCGGAGCGGCCGTTGACGGCGGTATTTCTCGGCGTCAAGGATGCGCGCGGAACTCACGTGCTGACAGCGGGCGAGAATGGGGCGGCCGATCAGCGCAATGCTCTCCAAACCATTGCGGCAAAGCGCGGTTTGCCCATCGTGTTGCCCGCAGCGCCTACGGTTCCTTATGAAGCGATTACCGCGCGCTATGCGGATGCGCTGACGACGGCCGCCAAGGGCATCGGCGCTGACTCGGTGCTTTTCGGCGCGCTGGAGTATGACGGATATGCCTATTGGAGCATCCAATGGACATTGATATGGTTTGGCCATGATATACAGACTTGGGAAAACCGTGGCGTGACGCTCGATGCAGCCTTGCATGACGGCCTTGAAAAGTCCGCCACGATCTATTCCGTTTCCGCCGCCCGATAACACCTCAAAAAGGCGTTCAGCATGTTGAAGTTTCTGTCGAGTATCGGTCGCCTCAAATTCATGGGCGCGTGGTTTGCATTCGCCCTTTGCGCGATGCTTGCTGTTCCATCCATCTCGACGCCCGCGCGTGCGGCGGGAGAGCCCGGCGATTTTGACTACTACGTACTCGTGCTCAGTTGGTCGCCATCTTACTGCGCCACGACAAAACGGCGCGATAACGGGCCGCAATGCGCCGGCGCTAGGCCATATTCGTTCATTCTGCATGGGCTATGGCCGCAGTTCTACCGGAGCTACCCTGAATTCTGCCGCACGCAGAAGCGCTCATGGGTCTCGAACGAACTCATCAACGAGATGATGGACATCATGCCTGGCAAGGGCCTCATCATCCACCAGTATCGAAAGCACGGGTCATGCTCCGGCTTGTCGCCCGAGCAGTATTTCGGCATTTCGCGCACGCTATTTGAAAGCATCAAGATACCCGACACCTACAAAAGCCTCAGCGCGCCGGTCAAAACGACCCCTTCCGAGGTTGAGGAAGCGTTTCTCGAAGCGAATCCCCAGTTGAACGAGGACATGGTTGCAGTCTCGTGCAAAGGCGAGTTTGTTCAGGAGGTGCGTATTTGCTTCAGCCGCGATCGCAAGCCGACGAAATGCGGATCGAACGAAGATCAGGGTCGGATTTGCCGCCGCGACAAGCTCGTTATGCCGCCGGTGCAGTGGCGACCCTCCGGCATTTAAGTTAGGAGGTTCTGCGTTGGTCTGGTGGCGCTAAATCAGTTGGCTGACTGCGCTAGTGTGACTTCGGTATCGGCCTGAACCAGCGGCGCGGTATCGCCGACCTTCAGAATTTCGGTGTCGATAACCGAAACGGCGTCCGCAAGACTGGTTTCAACGCTTTGCCAGAAATATGTGGGGCTGAAACCGCTTTCAGCGGCTATCCAGAGCAAACACACCCCAGCAATCGCATATCTCGCACGCATCGTAGAGCCCCGTAATTTTGCTGAATTGGCAAGCAAAAAAACCATCTTCGCCAACCACCTCACCCTAAGACGCCGGGGTTAAGATTTGGTTCCGCGAGCGAGGGTCTGAATGATAGGCGGCCGTACCGCGCACAGAAAAGCGCCGGATCCAGATGGGGGCTGGGATCCGGCTATGGGCATTAGAGAGGAAAGACTTCATATGATTCAACAAGCTGGGAAAACTTGCATCATAGGCCGCCAGTACGCTTTTACGCTTACGCTAACAAACTCTGTCGCTTCGGACTTTTGGGAAACGGGATGACACCCGAGCGACGTAGTTTTTTCATTCAAGAATTAGGCTGTTCTGAACAAAGCTTGCGCAGCGCCTTTTTGGTTGCTGACTATATTTATACTCGCGAAGGTTGTAGCGCAAGTGCAAATCTCGCCTTTTCGTCGTTTTCCCGAACTATTCGTTCCACTTGGAAAACCTGCCGTGAAACCCGTGCGTAAAAAGTTTGCGCTCTAAAATTATGCTGGAAACTTATCATGACCGCAAACCGAAAAACGGCGCTGATCACGGGGGCGGCGCACCGTATCGGGCGGGCGCTGGCGCTCGATCTGGCTTCTGACGGCTGGAGCATCGGCGTCCATTATCGTTCATCCGAAGCGGAGGCCGAGCAACTCGCGAGCGAAGTCAGACAGATGGGCGGAGATGCGGCGACTTTCCGCGCAGAACTCGACGATGTCGACGCAACGCAGGCTTTGCCAGCTCGATGCGCGCAAGAGCTGGGCGCCGCCAGCTTGCTGATCAACAACGCCTCGCTTTTCGAGGACGATCGTTTCGAAACGGCGACTCCGACAAGCTGGAATGCGCATCTCAACTGCAATCTTCGCGCGCCAGTTTTCCTGACCCAGGCATTTGCGCGCCTGGCCCCGCACGGCAGCAACGTCATTCACATCATCGACCAGCGCGTTCTGAAGCTTTCACCCGAGTTTTTCTCATACACCGCCAGCAAAGCGGCTCTTTGGGCGGTGACCCGCACCATGGCGCAGGCGCTCGCGCCGCATATTCGCGTCAACGCGATTGGTCCGGGGCCGGTGATGCCGAGCATTCATCAAACGCCGCAGGAGTTCGCTGACGAGTGTGATGGAACGATATTGAAGCGTGGGGTAGGGGCGGAGGAAATTGCCGCTGCGGTGCGGTTCATAATTGCCAGCCCAGCTATGACCGGCCAGATGATCGCCCTCGATTCAGGGCAGCATTTGAGCTAGCGGCTTAGCCTGAGGGCTTTCGGCCCATCTGCTTCTTGAAATCCTGGCAGGGATCGCCCCTGTCGAAGCTTGGCGTAAACCAGAAAAAATCCGCCGCTGGCTGCCCATCGGGACGCTTGTTCATGATTTCCTGCGGGTCGTCACGCCCATCCGGGGTTTCGGCCATGATGAGGCTCACGACTTTCAAAGGCGTCGGATTCTGCTTTGCGAGATAGATCGGCACGCCACGGTCGTCGCGCACATGGCCGTTTCCGGCGATGAGGATGGCGGAGCCGGATTTCGCCTCGTTGGCCGCGTCGATCATGTTGCGCGCGAATACGGCGTCGCGGAAACGCTGTACATCAACCATGGGCGAAAGGAGCGCGGGGGCGACCATTTCGCAGTGACCCCTGAACAACTCATCAAGTAACGCTTTCTGCAGAGGCTCATCCAGCGGCTCTTCCAGAGCAAGCCGTTTCCGCATGTCCTGCGGCAATGGTTTGAGGTTCTGGCGGCTCGCATCGCGAAGGGAGTCGCGGCTGGCGTCGCCGGGCACTATTTTAAGGCCCGCCTCGAAGGCTGCGTTGGCGATTGGTAGATAAATCGTCCAGTCGGGCCAGCCAGCTTTCTCCCACTCGATGACCGCGCCCAAATCCTCGGGCCTCACATTCGGACGAGACAGGAAGTTGTTCAACTGTTGGGCCTGCTCCTGTCGGATCATTTCGAAGACGATCGGCGGTTTCGGCTTGCCAGCGGCGGTCCTTGCCTTGGCAAACTCCTGAACGAGCCATGCCTGTAGACGATGGTGATCGGCGTTGTCGTGATATTCGCCCAACAGAAGCATGTCTGCTTCGCCAACGGCCTGCGCAAGTTCTTCGGGTGTTATGAAATCCCCGCGCGACCGCGACCAGACTTTGCCATGGAGAGGACTGGACGATTTTGGAGCGACCGACCACGACGTCCACGGCTCGGCATGCGAGACGGAGCTTACGAAAACGGCCAGAATGCAGAATAACGCCAATGAAGCAGCAGCCACGGGATCTCTCACGCGTTAGAATTTCCATGTTCAGGAACGAGCGGCTTCTGATGACGTTCCCTGAGGAAGTTCACAAAACGGGTAAACAAATAATGACTGTCCTGCGGGCCGGGCGAGGCCTCGGGATGATACTGGACGGAAAACACAGGACGGCCTTTAAGGCGGATGCCGCAATTGGTGCCATCGAAAAGCGACCGATGCGTCTCTTCCAGGGTTTCCGGCATGCTTTCGCGGTCGACCGTAAAGCCATGGTTCATTGATGTAATTTCGACCTTGCCCGTGGTGTAATCCATCACCGGATGGTTTGCGCCATGATGGCCGTGGGGCATCTTCTTCGTCTTCGCGCCCAACGCTAAAGCCAGCATTTGATGGCCGAGGCAAATGCCGAACACTGGAATATCCGCGTCGATCAGCTTACGGATTTGCGGCGTTGCATATTCGCCCGTCGCCGCCGGATCGCCGGGGCCGTTGGATAGAAAAAGTCCATCGGGTTTGAGTTCGAGGATATCTTCCGCTGTGGTTGCGGCAGGCACTAGCGTCACCCGGCAGCCCGCATCCGCCAGACAGCGCAGGATATTGCGTTTGACGCCGTAATCTATGGCGACCACGTGAAATTCCGGATTGCCCTGATGGCTGAATCCGCGTCCCTGACGCCACGTGGTCTCGTTCCACTCTTCAACCTGATGCGACGTCACGCCGAGCGTCAAATCCTGGCCCTCGATGCCGGGCCATTCGCGCGCGCGGCGTTTAAGCCCGTCAATATCGAATTCGCCCTGCGGATTGTGCGCGATGATCGCGTTCGGCATGCCGTGCTCGCGGATATGCATGGTGAGCGCGCGCGTATCGATCCCGGATATGCCGATGATGCCGCGCGATTTCAGCCAAGCGTCGAGGCTTTCCATGGCGCGGTAATTGGACGGCTCCGTGACAGTCGCACGCAGGATGCATCCGCTCGCATTTGCGCCGGGCGCAGCGGTTAGAGTTTCCTCATCGTCGATATTCGCGCCGACATTGCCTATATGAGGAAATGTGAATGTGACGATCTGGCCGGCATAGGAGGGGTCGGTCAGGATTTCCTGATAGCCCGTGATGGCCGTGTTGAAACACACCTCGCCAACAGCCTGGCCAGTGGCTCCGAGCCCGGCGCCCCTGATCACAGCGCCATCCGCCAGAACAATGAGAGCCGTTGGCTTTGCAACAGCCCATGGCGAAATCGCGCCGGGTTTATTGCCCGATTGGGCCGTGTCGTTACCCTGCATTGCTTGTTCCCGTCTCGCCGATCAGACTGTGGGCAAGATAGGGCCGTGCGCGAGGAATATCAACAGCGGCTAAGAGCGCATTCCTGTTTGACGGCATTCGTTTCGGCGGATGGGAGTAACTCCGTATTTTTCGGCTCGGCGAAATCCGGCAGCATCCAGACAAGACCGAGATCGGCGTCGTTGACGGCGACGGGCGCGCCGAAAATCAGCAACTCCGCGCCGTCCAGCGAAACGTCGCCCGTATTCAGTTTCAGCCCGAGATCAAGAAGGGGCGGTTCCAGACCTGCGGAAGCGGCGCTGAGATCGAAGGCGGACGTATCGCGCAGTTGCATGCCGATGGTGGTGTCAGTTGTCAGACTGTCACCGGCGAGCGGGATAGTAATATAGGCGCGCACTTCAGTGGCGCTGTCGTCGGCAAGCGCGCTCGCTGGCAGGATCGCGCAGTTTATGATGATGAGGGTGAGGATATTGAGAACAAAACGGCGCATAACTCCGACTCCGCCTTACAAACATGATGCGGAGCGCATACGCCGCCGCGCGAGACTTGCGCCGCGCGGGTTTACAGTGATGTGAACAGAGCTAATAAACGGTTAATATGATCGTTAAAATTCGAGCTAGAGCCGCGTATGCAGCGGCGGTGTCACTTTTCCGCACGCTGCATGCCGAGCCTACTTCAATCCGCCAACGCCGAATTGAATTTCGAGGATCTCATAGGATTTCGCGCCGCGCGGCGTCGTGACCTCGACGGAGTCGCCGACCTTCTTGTTGATCAGCGCGCGCGCAATCGGTGAATTCACGGCGATCCGGCCATTCTTGACGTCTGACTCCACCTCGCCGACGATCTGATACCTCTGCTCCTCGTCCGTGTCCTCATCGACGATCTTGACGATGGCGCCAAATTTCACGGTGTCGCCAGAGAGTTTGGAAATGTCGATGATCTCGGCCCGGGATAATTTGTCCTCGATGTCGGAGACCCGGGCCTCGTTCATACCCTGGGCTTCTTTTGCGGCGTGATACTCCGCATTTTCGGATAAATCTCCATGCGCCCGAGCTTCAGCGATCGCCTTGATAATGCGCTGGCGCTCTACAGTCTTAAGTACTTTCACTTCGGCTTCCAGGGCGGCGTAACCCGAGGCAGTCATGGGGACTTTTTCCATCGACATCAAATTTTTCTCCTGTGGCTAGGTTAGGTTCCTCGCCCCTCAAGTCTTTTAGTTTTTTTGAAAACACAGAATGTTCGGATAATTGCGCTTAAATGCGATCAACCATCTGCGAGCATATATTTTTGCAAAGGCGTAACTTCAAGTATGCCTGCGCGCAAAGCTGCGATTGCCCGTGTGACGGCAAGCGCGCCCGATAAAGTCGTGTAATAGGGTATGCCGTGAAGCAATGCCGTCCGGCGGATGATCGAGCTGTCCGCCAACGCCTTGGAGCCTTCTGTTGTATTGAACACAAGCTGCACCTCGCCATTTTTCATAGCGTCCACGATGTGCGGCCTTCCTTCAAGAACTTTATTAATTTTTTCGCATGCGATGCCATGCGCGTCGAGGTGGCGTTTGGTGCCCCGCGTTGCGACGACCTTGTAACCCATGGCGACTAGCTCGCGCACAGGCTCAAGGATGCGTTCCTTGTCCCCGTCCTTGACCGATACGAACAGCACGCCGGAAGTGGGCACTTTGCTGCCGCTGGCGATCTGGCTTTTCGCGAAGGCGAGCGCGTAGTCGCGGTCCATGCCCATGACCTCGCCGGTGGAGCGCATCTCCGGCCCGAGAATGGGATCGACTTCCGGGAATCGCGCAAACGGAAATACAGCCTCTTTAACCGCGATATGGGAGACCTTACGCTCCTTCAGCGCGAGTTCTTTTAGGGTCTTGCCGCCCATCACGCGGGCCGCGATCCCCGCCACCGGCAGGCCGACCACCTTGGCGACGAACGGCACCGTCCGGCTCGCGCGCGGGTTGACCTCCAGAATGAAAATCTCTCCGTCCTTGATCGCGAACTGGACGTTCATGAGGCCGACGACCTTCAGGCCGCGGGCGAGCTTGTCGGTCTGCTCGCGCAGGCCCTCGATCAGTTTAGGGCTGAGAGAGTAGGGCGGGAGCGAGCACGCGCTATCGCCGGAATGCACGCCAGCTTCCTCGATATGCTCCATCACGCCGCAGATGAAAACATCCTCACCATCGGAAATGGCGTCGACATCCACTTCGATGGCGTCGCGCAGATAGCTGTCGATGAGAAGCGCGTTTTTGCCCAGCATGGCGTCTATCTGGGCGATTCCGCCGTTTGGATGCTTCTGGCGAATGTCCGGCGGCACCGACGCCGCGAGCGTGGTGTCGATGTAGTCCTTGAGGCCCAGCTTGTCGTGAACGATGGCCATGGCGCGACCGCCCAGCACGAAGGACGGGCGTATGACGAGCGGATAGCCGACCTCCTCCGCGCGAGCTTCGGTCTCCGCGACGCTGTGAGCGATGGCATTATGCGGCTGGCGAAGGCCCAGCTTGTCGATCAGCGTCTTAAACTGATCGCGATCCTCCGCAAGGTCGATCGCATCAGGCGAGGTGCCAAGGATCGGCACTCTGGCGGCCTCAAGCGCGCGCGCGAGCTTCAGCGGCGTTTGTCCACCAAATTGCACGATAACGCCCTTCAGCGACCCGTTCCGTTTCTCAACCTCGACAATCTCCAGTACATCCTCGGCGGTCAGCGGTTCGAAATACAGGCGGTCGGAGGTGTCGTAGTCGGTGGAGACCGTCTCCGGGTTGCAGTTGACCATGATGGTCTCGAAGCCATCCGCGGCGAGGGCGAAGGCGGCGTGGCAGCAGCAATAGTCGAATTCAATCCCCTGGCCGATGCGGTTCGGCCCGCTGCCGAGAATGATGATCTTGTCGCGCGCGCTCGGTTGGGCTTCGCACACCGGCGGGTCGAACAACCCGGACTCGTAGGTGGAATACATATATGGCGTTGGCGCCGCGAATTCGGCCGCGCAGGTATCGATGCGCTTGAACACCGGATGAACGCCCAGCGCGCGGCGCTTTGCCGAAACGTCCGCTTCTTCCTGGCCCGTCAGCGCCGCAAGCCGCGCATCCGCAAAACCCATCGCCTTCAACTGCCGGAAGGCGACCTCCGTGTCCGGAAGCCCGTGCTCGCGCACCTTCGACTCCATGTCGACGATGTTCTGGATTTGCGAAACGAACCACGGATCGATGCGGCACGACGCGTGAATCTGCTCATGGTCGACGCCAAGCCGGAGAGCCTGCGCCACCTTCAAAATCCGGTCAGGGGCGGGGGTGCCCAGCGCCTCGCGGATTACGTTTTTATCATCGCCGAGGCCGAGGCCGGGGAAAACCACGTCATCGAAGCCCGTCAGGCCCGTTTCCATCGACCTGAGCGCTTTCTGGATTGACTCCGCGAATGTCCGACCGATGGCCATCACCTCGCCGACCGATTTCATGCTCGTTGTCAGCGTCGAATTCGAGCCGGGGAATTTCTCGAAAGCAAAGCGCGGAATTTTGGTGACCACATAGTCGATCGTCGGCTCGAACGAGGCGGGCGTTGCGCCCTTGGTGATGTCGTTTTCCAGTTCATCGAGCGTGTAGCCGACGGCCAGCTTGGCGGCTATCTTGGCTATCGGGAAGCCCGTGGCTTTCGACGCCAGCGCGGAGGAGCGCGACACGCGCGGGTTCATCTCGATGACGACGAGCTTGCCGTCTTCCGGATTAACGGCGAACTGTACGTTCGAGCCGCCAGTCTCTACGCCGATCTCGCGCAGGCACGCGATCGAGGCGTTGCGCATGATCTGATATTCTTTGTCCGTCAGCGTCAGCGCGGGCGCAACCGTGATGCTGTCGCCCGTATGCACGCCCATCGGGTCAATATTCTCGATGGAGCAGATAATGATGCAGTTATCCGCCTTGTCGCGGACGACCTCCATTTCATATTCTTTCCAGCCCAGCACCGACTCCTCGACGAGCACCTGTCGCGTCGGCGAGGCGTCGAGGCCCGTGCCGACGATGCGCATAAACTCTTCGCGGTTGTAGGCGACGCCGCCGCCGGTGCCGCCCAGCGTGAACGACGGCCGAATGATGGCGGGCAGCTTCACATGCTCCAGCGCGCGCTCCGCCTCGTCGAGATTGTGCGCCTGCATGGATTTGGGCGTCGCCAGGCCAATTTTATGCATGGCCTCGCGGAAGCGCTGGCGATCCTCTGCCTTGTCGATGGCGTCGGCATTGGCGCCGATCATCTCGATGCCGAATTTCTCCAACGTGCCGTCGCGAAACAGGGATAGCGACGTGTTAAGCGCAGTCTGTCCGCCCATGGTAGGCAACAACGCCATTCGCTCATGCGGATTTTCGGCGCGTTCGCGCGCGATGACCTTCGCGACAAATTCGGGCGTGATCGGCTCGATGTAGGTGGCGTGCGCCAAGTCCGGGTCGGTCATGATCGTCGCCGGATTGGAGTTCACGAGGACGATGCGGTAGCCCTCGGCCTTGAGCGCCTTGCAGGCCTGCGTGCCCGAATAATCGAACTCGCACGCTTGTCCGATCACGATCGGGCCAGCGCCAATGATCAGAATGGCGTCGATATCTGTGCGTTTGGGCATGGGGTGCGCGCGTCCGGGTTCCGCACGGTTATAAAGGATTGCGTAAGCGTTGCAACAAGGGGGTTAATGAGAGGCTTGCCGCGATTTCTCTATTTCTTGAAAAACGGGGCGATGGACGCTGCGATAATGCCCGGCAGATCAGCGCGCAGAAGCGTGAGTTCGTCGCGGATGTCGCCAACCTCTTTCCGTAACTCGTGGACATCCTGACGTAAATCGCTCAAGTCGCCTCTAACGTCCAAAACCGCACGCTCGTTGTCTGACACCTTGCGCAGTATGTGACGCGAAACTGTCTTCTCGCCCTTCGCATCCTCTTCAAGGAGTGAAACACGCTGTCGAAGCTCCGCTATATCGGCGGCGTTCTGATCTGACATTTTCAAACGGTAGAATAAAATCGGGGTTTTGACAACTGCCGGGAAGCGTTCTCCCCGGCAGCGTCTTGGCAACTCAGACGATGCGCTGGTAGGCGGGGAGGGTGAGGAAAGCCTCCAGTTTCTCCGCCACGATCAGGCTGTGGAAGATGGCGATGGCCTCGTCGAAGCGGCCGCCGTGGAACGTGTTACAGCCAAGACTCGCGTGCAGTTTGTTCATCTCGTCCTGCAGCAGCGTTTCGAACAGCGCGCGGGTGACGACCCGGCCATCGGTCAGCTTGGCGCCATATTTCACCCATTGCCAGAGTTGCGTGCGGGAGATTTCGGCGGTGGCCGCGTCTTCCATGAGATTATAGAGAGGCACTGCCCCAACGCCGCGCAGCCACGCCTCGATATACTGCACGCCGACGCGGATGTTCACGCGCATGCCGTCCTCGGTTCGCGTGCCCTCGTGCACCTCCAGCAACTCGCGCTGGCCGACATTCACATCCTCACGCGCGTTGGCGAGTTGGTTCGGCTGCGGCATGCGCGCGTTGAAAATCTCGTTCGCGATGGGAACAAGGTCGGGGTGGGCGACCCAGGTGCCGTCGTGGCCATAATCCACCTCGCGAGTTTTGTCGGCGCGCACTGCGATAATGGCATTTTCCGTTACCTCTGCGTCGCGACGGTTGGGGATAAACGCCGCCATGCCGCCCATCGCAAACGCACCGCGCTTGTGGCAGGTCTTAATGAGGAGTTCGCTGTAGGCCTTGAGGAAAGCCTTGTCCATGGTGAGCTGACTGCGATCGGGCAGCAGAAATTCGGGCCGCGCTCGCAGGGTTTTGATGAACGAGAACATGTAATCCCAGCGGCCGCAGTTCAGGCCAACGGCGTGGTCGCGCAGTTCATAGAGGATTTCGTGCATCTCGAACACGGCGGGCAGCGTCTCGATCAGCACCGTCGCCTTGATCGTGCCGACGGCGATGCCAAGCGTTTCCTGCGCGTAGAGAACCACGTCGTTCCAGAGGCGCGCTTCGAGATGGCTTTCCATTTTCGGCAGATAGAAGTAAAGCCCCGCGCCCTTCGCCAGCACGTTCCTCGCGTTGTGATGCATGTAGAGCCCGAAATCGGCGAATGCGCCGGCAAGTGGCTCGCCATCGACAAGGATATGCTCCTCCATCAGATGCCAGCCGCGCGGACGAATGAAGAGCACCGCCGGGTTGGCGCACAGCTTGTAGTCCTTGCCATTCTCCGAAAAATCGATGCGACCCTGCCAGAGGTCCATAAAGTTCAACTGCCCCTCGATGACGTTTTCCCATTTCGGCGAGGTGGCGTCCTCGAAATCCGCCATGAACACCTTTGCGCCGGAGTTCAGCGCGTTGACGATCATTTTGCGCGTGGTCGGGCCGGTGATTTCGACGCGCCGATCCTGCAGGTCCGCCGGGATGCTGCGCACCAGCCAGTCGCCCTCGCGGATCGCGGCGGTTTCGGGGAGAAAGTCCGGCAGCGCGCCCGCATCGAACTCCGCCTGCCGCTTCTCGCGCAACGCCAGCAACTCACGTCGGCGCCCTTCGAACTTGCGCGCGAGGCCCGCGAGAAAAGCCAGAGCCGATGGGGTGAGGACGCGGTCGAAACCTGGGTGCATCGCTCCCTTGATGACGACGCCCGGAGACATTTCTGAGGTATTGACCTGCACTGCGCTCATTGCCGCTCTCCAAATTGAACTAAGCCAAGCTTAAGACTGAATTCAATTTAATTTAACGAAGGAGGCGCGTTTGTGCAATGCACCCAAAACGCTATTCCGCACTGCGGAAGAGCGTCAGGCCTTTGCCGGGCTGCGACCGCCCATGTTTGCGGTGATCTTTTTTGCCGCCTCGAACACAGCCTCGCCAAGTCCGGCGATGCTGTCGTCCGAGATGCGGGCCATGGGGCCGGACAGTGAAAGTCCGGCGACCGGCTGCGCGTGCTCGTCATAGACCACGGCCGCGATGCAGCGCAGACCGACGGCGTTTTCCTCATCGTCCACGGCAAAGCCCCGCTGGCGGATAATCGCGAGTTCGGTGCGGAGTTTGATCGGCGTCGAGATGGTTTTGTCGGTTTCGCGCGGCAGGCCGTGCGCCTCGACGATCTTGTCCACTTCTTCCTCCGGCAGGGCGGACAGGAGCGCCTTGCCGACGGCTGATGCGTGCATGAGCGCCCGTCCGCCAGGCCGAGTGATCGCCCGCATCAGTTTGCGACACTCTATTTGGGCGACATAGATCGCCTCGCCGCGATCCTCGACCGCAAGGTTCACCGTCTCGCCGCTGCGCTCCATGAGCTGGCGCATGAACGGCCGCGCAATCACAGTCAGTTCGCGGGCGCGAAGGAAAGCGCTTCCGACCGAAAAGGCCTGCACCCCGATCGTCCATACCCCGCGCTCGCCATCGAACCGCACGAAGCGATCCTGCTGGAGCGTGGTGAGCAGGCGATGGGCGGTGGAGACGGCCAGCCCGGTGCCCTTGGCGGCCTCGCTCAGGGTGACGCCGTGATCGCTCGCCGCAATCGTGTTCATAAGATTGAGCGCACGGGAGAGCGACTGAACGGTGTCGCGTCCGCCAACCTTTTCTTTCTTCACGGCTTTCGGTGGTGAAACATTCTCGTTCATCGGTATCTCCCAAGATTTTGAGATTATGTCTCACTCTGCGGGATAGTTGTCAACGCGCTGTCGTCAACTGCATTGGCTGGCAAGGCGCGGCGAATTGGCGAGTCCTCTCGTTTAGTGACTTTTTTGCGTCCGAAAGCCTTGGGGGTGAGCCTAGAACGAAAGAATAGCATTGTATTTTTAAGCTTGTCAGGCATGATGCCCCCGCAGAAAGGCGTTACGAGATAACATCCGACGCCTCAGTATGGCGTGGGCACGCCAGACTGATTAAAAAAAATTAAAGATTGCCTTAAGGGAGAATTCGCGATGTCACAGACTCCACAGGATAAATCCGTCAATCGTCGTAAGTTTCTGAAAGGTGGCGCCGTAGCCGCCGCAGCGACCGTTGCGTTTCCGAACGTTTCGCGCGCTCAGACAAAAGTGCTGAAAATGCAGAGCGGCTGGCCCGCAACCGACATGTTTCAGGACATGGCGAAGCAATATGTCGAGCGTGTCGATAAAATGACAGGCGGTCGCCTGAAAGTTGACCTGCTCGCCGCAGGCGCCGTCGTTAAAGCGTTTCAGGTGCAGGACGCCGTTGCGGCCGGAACTCTGGATGGCGGGCATCACGTTTCGGCTTACTGGTATTCGAAAAACAAAGCTGCCTCGCTGTTTGGCACAGCTCCTGTTTTTGGCACCGACGCCGCACAAATTTTGGCCTGGGTGCAGTATGGCGGCGGCAAGGAGCTTTATCGCGAGCTCGTCGAAGACATTCTTAAGCTCGACGTCGTCGGGTTTTTCGCGTTTCCAATGCCAACGCAGCCATTCGGCTGGTTCAAGCGCGAGATCAAAAGTCTGGATGACGTCAAAGGCCTGAAATACCGCACGGTTGGCCTTGCGACGGAAATTCAGCAGACCATCGGCATGAGCGTCGTTCAGTTGCCGGGCGGCGAGATCGTGCCTGCGCTGGAGAAGGGCACCATCGAGGCGTTCGAGTTCAACAACCCATCGTCAGACAAACGCTTCGGCGCAGCGAACGTTGCGAAGACCTATATGATGGGGTCGTATCACCAGGCGGCGGAATTCTTCGAAATCATTTTCAACAAGACGCTCTACAAATCACTGCCAGCGGAGCAGCAGTCCATTCTGGAATACGCTGCCGAGGCTACAAACACCGCCAACTACGGTCTCGCCATGCGCGATTACTCGAACGACCTGCAGTCGCTGATCAAAGAAAGCGGCGTCAAGGTCGTGCGTACGCCAGCCGACATCATGGCGGCGCAGCTAAAGGGCTGGGACGCGGCTCTGGAAAAGTTCAGCGTTGACCCATTCTTCAAGAAGGTCGTCGACAGCCAGAAGGCGTGGGCCGAAAAAGTCGGTTACTACTCGCACATCAACTCGGCTGACTTCAAGGCTGCCTACAATCACTTCTTCCCAGGCAAACTGCCCGCATAACGCAACTTTTGGTAATAGGGCGGCAACGATTGCCGCCCTATTCTGTCTCCATGACCCCTCGCCTCCGCGCAAGCCAAGGGCGCCTCCATGCTCAATTTCATCTACTTCGTTAACAAGTTATCGGCGTGGGTAGGCAAGTCGTTTGCCTGGGTAATCCTCATGATGACGTTCGGCGTGACCTACGAGGTCATCGTTCGCAAACTTTTGCGCGCGCCAACGCCGTGGGCGTACGATATGAGCTACATCATGTATGGCGCGCTGTTCATGATGGCGGGCGCTTACACGCTATCGCGCGATGGCCACGTCCGCGCGGACATGTTCTATCGCACGTGGCGGCCGCAACGTCAGGCCGCGCTTGAAATTTTCCTGTATTTTCTCTTTTTCTTCCCGGGAATGCTCGCGCTGATTATCGCCGGAACCAAGTTCGCTCTCCAGTCCTACAGCTACGGAACCGCTGGCGAGTTGAGCATAAACAGCCCCGCAAACATCCCTGTATTCCAGTTGAAATTCGTCATTCCCCTCGCCGGGGCGTTTTTGCTGCTGCAGGGAATGGCGCAGGTCTGCCGTGCGATTGTCTGTCTGCGAACGGGTCAGTGGCCACCCTTGTTGCATGACGTGGAGGAGACAGAGACCGCAATCATCCATGCAGTACAAGATCACGAACAGCTAAAAGACGAATTCGGCCTGGAGAAGAAATAATGTCGCCATCAGAAATCGCAGTATTGATGCTGGCGCTTTTCGTCGTCGTGATTATGTTAGGGTTCCCCATCGCGTTTACTCTCATGGCTATGGGCCTTGGCTTCGGGTATTACGCCTACTACGACCCCAGCCGAATGAGCAACCTGCTGGACAACCGCGTCTTCGACCTGTTCGTTCAGAACACTTACGGCGTAATGTCGAGCGACGTGCTGGTGTCGATCCCTCTTTTCCTGTTCATGGGCTATCTGGTCGAACGAGCCAACGTTGTGGATCGCCTGTTTAACGCCTTTTACATGGCCGCGTGGCGTTTGCCTGGCTCCATGGCTATCGCGACTTTGCTGACCTGCGCGCTGTTCGCCACCGCCACGGGCATTGTCGGCGCTGTGGTGACGCTGATGGGCATTCTCGCTTTGCCGGCGATGCTGAAGCAGAAATACGATAACAGCTTCGCGACCGGCGTCATCTGCGCGGGAGGGTGTCTTGGTATTCTGATACCGCCGAGCATCATGCTGATCGTGTACGCGCAGACCGCCAGCGTCTCGCCCGTGAAGCTCTATGCAGGCGCGCTCTTTCCGGGCTTCATGCTTGCTGGCATGTATATTACTTACGTCATCGTTCGAGCGCTGATCAATCCGGCCCTGGCGCCCAAGCCAAGCAAGGAAGATCTGCCGAACATCAGCAATCTGCAACTGATCTGGCTGCTATTCACCTCGTTCGTGCCCCTGGCTTTCCTGATCGTCGCGGTGCTTGGCGCCATTATGGCGGGATGGGCGACGCCTGCGGAAGCCGCAGCGCTCGGCGCTTTCGGCGCGCTTGGCCTCGCCGCCGCCTATCGCGCGCTGACCTGGGAGCGACTGAAAGAGTCGGTTTACCTTACAGCGCGCACGTCTGCGATGGTTTGCTGGCTGTTTGTGGGCTCGGCGACATTCGCCGCCGTGTTCGCCTATCTGGGCGGTAACGACATCATTCGCGATTTCGTGCTGTCGCTCAACCTTACGCCGCTTACATTCCTCATTCTCGCGCAGATCATCATCTTCATACTCGGCTATCCGCTGGAATGGTCGGAGATCATCATCATTTTCGTGCCGATTTTCCTGCCGTTGCTGCCGCTGTTCAATATCGACCCACTGTTTTTCGGCATCCTGATCGCGCTGAACCTGCAGACCTCGTTCCTGACGCCGCCCGTCGCCATGTCCGCATTCTATCTTAAGGGCATCGCGCCCCCGAGCGTCAGCCTGTCCGACATCTATCGTGGCCTCACGCCCTATGTGATGATGGTGTTTCTGGCGATGTTTATCGTTTACGCTTTCCCGGGCATCGCCCTATGGCTGCCTAACTATCTTTATCCGAACTAAGCGGTGACCAGATGATTGAAATTATTCGGGCTGGCTTCGCTTTAGCTCTCCTGCTGGCGTTCTGCCTAATCCTCATCTGGTATGTGGGGCATGTCGATCTGGCCATCGTCGTCATCGCCGTTTTGTTCATGGCGATCTACGATTTTTACCGCGAATTGCGCGCCCAGAGAGACCAGAAATAATCGCCGGGAATTATTTTTTCGGCCACATTTTCTGACAAAGATTCGCCGCGATCCGGGCCAAAGAATACGTCATTGCCGAGGAGCAAACCTGTTACGCCGAGGAAAGGTCATAACAGGAGACGTCATATGTTAAGGCCTATTTTCGCATGCGTATTCACTGCATTTGTCGCGCTCCTGCCGGGTCAGTCCGGCGCGGAACCGGCGATCAAATCGAACGATGCAAGCCAGGATAACCTGGTCCAAAACGTCGGCAGTTACACCTGGCACTATAAATATCGCAGCCACCAGCGTTGGGGTAGCGTTGGATATGGCGGCCACAGCCAGCATAACAGCCACCACCGTCACGGCAGCCACAGCTCCTACAACAGCCATAACCGCAGCGGTAGCCACGGTCGTTACAATAGCCACAACCGACATGGCAGCGGCGGCTATGACGGACACGGCCGGTATAGCAGCCACAACCGTCACGGAAGCGGCGGACACGGTCATGGCCGGTGGAGCAGCCACAATCGCCATGGCAGCGGTGGTGGATATGACGGTCACAGCCGTTGGCAAAGCCACAGCCGTTATGGTAGCAGCCGTTACTAAGCCACCCGCATACCAACGACGCATATCGGGCAGTCTCCGCAAGGAGGCTGCTTTATGCGTCGCGGCATGCTGCGCCATTACGCCGAGCTAATACTCTCCCGACGAAACGAGGGCGCCCAGAAACCGCTCCGAACTTTCGGCAATCGCCGACCGGCGTTCGGCATCCATGCCCTCCAGAACGCGAAACATGGGTCGCAGGCGCTGGTTGCCTCCCAGCTTGCCCTTATTTCTCGCTAGGAAATCCCAATAGAGGTAGTTGAATGGGCACGCGCGCTCGCCCGTCTTCTCGCGAACGTCGTAATGGCAGCCTTTGCAGTAGTCGGACATCTTGTTGATGTAAGCGCCGCCGGACGCATAGGGCTTGGAGCCTAACAGACCGCCATCGGCGAACTGGCTCATGCCGAGCGTGTTCGGCAGTTCGACCCACTCATAAGCGTCGGCGTAAACGGCCAGATACCACTCGTGCACCTGAACCGGATCAACGCCCGCCAGCATAGCGAAATTGCCGGTCACCATCAGCCGCTGAATATGGTGAGCGTAGGCCTCCTCGCGCGTCTGCGTGACGGCCGCACGCACGCACGCCATCTCGGTTTCGCCGGTCCAGTAGAAGTCAGGCAGCGACCGTGAGGCGGCGAAATAGTTCTGGCTGACATATTCCGGCATTTTCAGCCAGTAGATGCCACGCACATATTCGCGCCACCCCAAAATCTGGCGGATGAACCCCTCGACGGCGTTAAGCGGCGCCCGACCTTTCCTATACTCGGCTTCCGCTTGCCGACACATCTTCAGGGGATCAAGCAGGCCGGCGTTCAGGTATGGCGAGACGACGGAGTGATAGAGGAATTTCTCGCCCCGCAGCATCGCATCCTGATAGTCCCCGAATTGCGGCAGGGAGGCTTTAAGAAAGTGCGCGAACGCGGCCTCGGCGTCGCGGCGCGTGACGGCAAACCAGAACGGCTCCAGATCGCCGAAGTGATTGCCGAAGCGCTGGCTGACGAGCGCGAGCACGTCGAGGGTGATTGCGTCCGGTTCGAACCGTGCGATTTGCGGCATGAACAGGCTTGCGGTCGCGGGCTTGCGGTTCTCCTTGTCGAAATTCCAGCTATCGCCTTCGTGCGTGCCCTCGACCATGAGCAGGCCGGTCTTGCGCCGCATCTCGCGATAGAAAAACTCCATCCGCAGCTGCTTGCGACCCTCGGCCCACGCGGCGAACTCCTCTCGGGGGCAGATAAATCGATCATCGGGCAGGATATGCACCGACAGGTCGAACGCCTCGCTCCAGCCGTGCATCATATCGAGAACCCGCCATTCCCCGGGCTCGGTTACCTTGATGCGGGCCGGTTTGTGACGCTTGAGCGCGCGCTCCACCTCACCCGTAAACGAGCCTGCGTTCTCGGCGTCGTCCAGCTTCACATAATCGACCCGCCACCCGGCCTCTTTCAGCTCGTCCGCGAAATGCCGCATGGCGGAGAACAGGAACGCGATCTTCTTCTTGTGATGGCGCACATAGGTCGCCTCTTCCACGACTTCCGCCATCAGCACGACGTCGCGCTCTTTGTTAGCCCCTGAGAGCGAGGATATGGCGGGTGAGAGTTGGTCGCCGAGAATGAGAACGAGCGAGGACATTGGGCGTTGGAAACTCTTGAAAGATGATACTGCATCGAATTACGAATGCGGAGTTGAGGGAGATCGCCCTCGCGGACCAAAGGAGAACGCATGAATTTGTTTCTCAGGCTCATTTGGCATTTTATCGCCGCTCGCTTTCGCACGCCATGCGAGATGATGGGGCCTTGTGCGACGCCTTTTCGCGTCTGGCCGAGCGATCTTGATGTGCTCGGTCATGTCAATAACGGCGTGTATTTTTCCATGCTGGACGTAGCGCGCGTCGACCTGATGATCCGCTCCGGACTATGGCGCAAGATCAAAGAAAATGGCATCTATCCGGTAATCGCCGCCGAAACGATGCGGTTTAGGCGCTCGCTGCATTTGTTCGAAAAGTTCACCATCAATACGCGCGTCATCGGCTGGGATGACAAGGCGTTTCTGCTTGAGCAGCGATTTTTTCGGGCCTCGCGCGGCGC
>JBGSLP010000314.1:0-7353 GCA_041740655.1 Alphaproteobacteria bacterium | reverse complement strand
TCGACTCGGGCGGCCAGTATCTCGACGGAACGACGGACATTACCCGCACGGTCGCCATCGGCGAACCATCGCACGAGATGCGTCGGCATTTCACGTTGGTGCTGAAAGCGCATATCGCGCTCGCCACCGCGCGCTTCCCGATTGGCACCAAAGGCGTCGAACTCGACGGTATTACGCGCCACGTCATGTGGATGGCGGGCCTCGATTACGAACACGGCACCGGGCACGGCGTCGGCAGCTTTCTGTCCGTGCATGAAGGCCCGCAATCCATCTCGAAGCGGGGAATGGCGGCGCTGGAGGCGGGGATGATCGTCTCCAACGAGCCGGGTTACTATCGCGAAGGGCATTACGGCATCCGGATTGAAAATCTGATGCTGGTCACGCCGCCGACGGAAATTGCAGGCGGCGAACGCAAAATGATGGGCTTTGAAATTCTGACGCTCGCGCCCATCGACCTTCGGCTTATCGACGCCGCGCTGTTGTCCGCCTACGAAACGGCGTGGCTCGACGCCTATCACGCACGGGTGCGCAACGCGTTGTCGGCTGGTCTCTCGGGGGATGAAAAAAACTGGCTGATAGCGGCGACCGAGCCTGTTGGCCCCGTTAAGTCAGCGGCTGCCTAGAGATGGAAACGCTTATAGGCTCCATCGCCGCGATATTGACGACCGCAGCGTTTCTGCCCCAAACGCTTCACATCATCCGCACCCGCCAGACCGCCGGCATATCGATGGTCATGTACTGTATTTTCGCGGCTGGCGTGTGCTTGTGGATGGTATACGGCGTCATGATCATGAGCTGGCCCGTCATCATATCCAATACGCTGACGCTGATGTTTTCGCTCACGATCATCGCGCTTAAATGGCGCTTTCAGATCAAACGCGACAACCGCGACCCGGCCTGAGGCCGGGTCGCGTAATTGCCTGGGGCATGGCAATTGGGTCGAGCTGTCGGGGAACAGCAAATTTGAGGCTGTCGTCTGAAAACGTCTTGCCAGCGCTTTCAGACGACGTTCGATAAACGACCGCGACCGGATTTGGTTCCGCGCCGATTTTACTGCGATGCGTTGGCGGCGTCGTCTCGCCACCATGTGTCGATGCGGAAGCCATAAAGCGTCGGTTTCTCCGGATATCGCAGATGGCTCCAGTGCGCGACCCATTGCTGCGGCACGTAGAAAAGCGGCAGCACGTAATGGCCAGACAACAGCGCCCTGTCGAGCGCACGCACCGCCGATACGAAATCCTCACGTTCCTTAGCCGCCAGAATAGCCGCGATCATCGCATCCACGGCCTCGTTTTTTACCCCCGCATAGTTGAAGCTGCCTTCCTTGTCGGCGGCTGCGCTCGACCACCGAAAGCTCTGCTCGTTCCCGGGGGACAGCGAGGCCGCCCACGTATTCTGGATCATGTCATAGTCGAACTGCTGCTTGCGGCGCTGGAATTGCGCGGAATCGATCTGGCGGATGGCGACCGTAACGCCCGCGCGATCCAGCGCGTTTTTATAAGTGAGGAACAGCCGCTCCTGCTCTCGGGTGACCGCCAGCATTTCGAAACTCAGCGGTTCACCGGCGGCATTGCGCAACTTGCCGTCGCGCGTTTCATAGCCAGCCTGCTTCAGCAGCCCGAGCGCTTTGCGCAGCGCCGCCCGCGCATAACCATCGCCCGACGCGATTGGCGCAGCGCCCTGCCCTTCGAGAAACTCCGGCTTGATCGCCCCCGGAAAAGCCGCGAGCAGTTCGCGCTCGCGCGGGTCAGCAGGGCGGCCTGCGGATGACAACTCGGAACGCGCGAAGTAGCTGTCGGTGCGCGCTGTCAGGCCATAGTAGAGATTTTTGTTGATCCACTCGAAGTCGAACAGGAGAGAGAGAGCCTCACGCACGCGGGCATCTGCAAAGACCGGACGCCGGGTGTTGAACACAAGCGCGGTCATTCCGGCGGGCGCGCCACTATCGAAGCGCGCAAGCTTGACACGCCCCTCGGTGACGGCTGGAAACCCGTAATCCTGCGCCCAGCGCGATGGATCCTGCTCGGAATTGACGTCGTAAAGCCCTCGTTTGAAAGCCTCGAACATGGCGTTGCTGTCGCGGTAATAGTCGTATCGGATGCTGTCGAAATTGTATTGGCCGCGATTTATTGGCAGATCGCGACCCCAATAATCGGGGTTTCGCGTGTATGTGATCGACTTGCCCGGGTCGATCTTGGAGAAAACGTAAGGGCCGCTGCCGAGGAGCGGATCAAGAGTCGTAATCTCGAAGGTGTCAGCGGCAAACCTATGGGCGGGTAGAATCGGCATGAGGCCTATGATCAGCGGCATCTCGCGGTCGCAGCTCGTGGCGAACGTGAACTTTACCCCGCGCTCACCCACCTTCTCGACGGAGCGCACCTTTGAATAATAATCGCGGTGATTGGGCCGACCGTGATCGCGCAGAACCGCGTGCGAAAACACGACATCCTCGACGGTGATCGGTTTGCCATCGGAGAACCGGGCCTGCTCCCGAAGCGTGAAGGTCGCGGAGCTGCGGTCCTCGGGCACGTCGATGCTTTCCGCAATCAGCCCGTAAAGCGAGAACGCCTCGTCCTGCGAGCGCGCCATCAGGCTCTCGAACACATATTCGCGAACGCCCGAGGCGACGGCGCCCTTGATGATGAACGGATTGAGGCTGTCGAATGACCCCTGCACCGCAAAAACGACGTTACCGCCCTTCGGCGCGTCGGCGTTCACATATTCGACGGCGGAGAACTGTTCATCGTGTTTGGGTTCTCCGTGCATGGATATGCCGTGGCGCGGCTCTGCAACCGCAGGCTGGATCATAGCAAGAACGACTGCCAAGAAAATGAACCATTTCATCCGGAATTCCGCCTTATCATGCCTGTACCGCAAGGCAACGAGAGTATCGGGTTGGCGAATAATTTGCCAATCCGCCGCAAGCCAACGTTTTCGGGAATAAGTTTGTTTGTTCGATGGCGTCAGGCGGTACGGGTCTTCTGAGACCACATGCGGCGAGAATAACGCGCAAAGCGGTGTCGATTCGTCACTTACAGGGCACGTATCGACAAAGATTTGTGGAGCAGCTTCCAGAGCTTGAACCTCGTCACGGGAATGCCGCAATTCGGGGTACCAAGAGTTGTCAAGACACGTACAGACGTGCATGGGCAGGGAGCGAGTTTGGTCAAGGCAATTGGCCGTAAGGTGAGAGGTATTATTTCAATGTTAGGTTTTAACGGAATGAACAACACAAGCAAAGCTTTGCGCGTTTGCAGCATTGCAGCTTTGGCGGCCTTCAGCCTCAGCGTAACCTTCGCCGCCGATGGCTTTGCGCAGGCGCCAGCGCCAAAGCCAGCCGCACCGAAGACGGACGCGAAGCCAGGCCAGAAGCCTGCCGCTCAGGCCGCTGCGGACGACAACAAAAGCTCGTGGGTGAAACTGTGCGAAAAAGCGCCGAGCCTCGCCGATGATAATAAAGATGGCAAACCGGATGGTAAGGAACTCAAGGTTTGCCTCACCCATCACGAGCGCATCGACGGCAACACTGGTCTCGTGCTGGTTTCAGCAGCCCTTCGCCAGGTCGAGGGTCAGCAGAAAGAAGCGTTGATGATTATGGTGCCGCTCGGCATGGCGCTACCCCCGGGCGCGCAGGTGAAAGTTGACGAAAACGAGCCGATCAAGCTGGTTTACACGCTCTGCCACGCTTCGGGTTGCACGGCTGAAGCCGAAGCCTCGAAAGAAGTCGTCGAGCAGATCAAAAAAGGCAAGCAGATGGTCGTGGCCGCGATCAACCTTGCTGGCAAGCCAATCGGCTTCCCCGTACCGCTGGGCGGCTTCGGCACGGCCTATGACGGCCAGCCGGTCGACAACGAGAAATACAAGGAAGCTCGTCAGGGTCTGATGCGCGCAATTCGCGACCGTCAGGTTGAGCTGCAGAAGAAATCTCGTGAAGAGGCGGCTCAAAAGAAGATCGACGCGATGAAAGAGCCAGCGGCGGCGGCGGCAACACCGGCCCCAAAGAAATAAGGCTCTTGGTTAAGACGAATTCAGACCGCGCCCGTTAAACGGCGCGGTTTTTTGCACCCTCACGAGCGTTCGTTATTCGCCTACGCCGATCAGGCTAAGCCACTCATCTTCGCTCAATACCTTGACGCCCAGCGCCTCCGCCTTTTTGAGCTTCGAGCCCGCGCCCGGCCCTGCGATTAGGTAATTTGTGTTTTTCGACACAGCGCCAGCCACATGCGCGCCAAGCCTTTCGGCCTGCGCCTTCGCCTCGTCGCGTGTCATGCGCTCAAGCGATCCGCTGAAAACGACGCTGAGGCCCGTCACCGGCGACGCAATCTCCGTGCTCACAAAATCGACAACCGTGACCTGCGCCAACAACGCGTCTAGCGCCTGCTCGTTGTGCGGCTCGGCAAAAAACGCGATGGTGGCCTGCACGACCGCCTCGCCAATTCCATCGATGGCGGCCAGATTCTGATGCGCTTCGCTATCGGGATCACGCGCTGACAGGATCGCCTCGCGGAAGTGTTCGAACGATGTGAATCTGCGCGCGAACAACTTCGCCGTCGTCTCGCCCACATGACGGATCCCAAGCGCGAAAATGAACCGCTCCAGCGAGATCGTCCGTCGCGCCTCGATCGAGTCGAACAGGTTCGCGGCTGACTTTGCGCCCCAGCCTTCCTTGTCTTTCAGCTTTTTGAGGCTGCGCTTATCGCGCTCCGCCAGCGTGAAAATGTCGGCCGGTCCCATGACGCGCCCATCCTCATAAAACGCGGCGATCTGCTTCTCCCCCAAACCCTCGATATCGAACGCGTTGCGAGAGACGAAATGCTTCAGCCGTTCGACCGCCTGCGCCGGGCAAACGATGCCTCCGGTGCAGCGTCGCACCGCGTCGAGCTTGCCGGTTTTGGGATGCGCTTCCCGTACGGCCGCGCTGCCGCAGGCCGGGCAAAAGTCCGGAAAAACATAGGGCGCGGCGTCTTTGGCGCGCTTCTCTGGCAGGAAACCCAGAATTTGCGGGATCACATCACCTGCGCGCTGCACCTTGACCCAGTCGCCGATCCGCACGTCCTTGCGGGTGATTTCATCTTCGTTATGGAGCGTAGCATTCTGCACGACCACGCCGCCGACAGTTACCGGCTGGAGCTTGGCGACCGGCGTCAGCGCGCCGGTCCGCCCCACCTGAATTTCGATATCGCGCAGGATCGTCGTCGCCTGTTGGGCGGAAAATTTATGCGCCGTCGCCCAGCGGGGGCTGCGCGAGACGAACCCAAGCCGCTGCTGGAGCGCGAGGCTGTTCACCTTGTAGACAACGCCGTCGATGTCATAGCCGAGGGTCGCCCGCTGCGCCTCGATTTCGCGGTAGGCGTCGAGCAACTCGCCGACCGTCCTGCAAACGCGCATCAGCGGATTGACCTGAAAGCCCCACTCTCTGAAGGCCTCGACAACGCCAAACTGCGTATCAGCCGGAAGTTGCGCCGCCTCGCCCCAGGCATAAGCCATGAATTTCAGCGGACGTGCAGCGGTGATGCTGGGGTCGAGTTGGCGAAGCGAACCAGCGGCGGCATTGCGCGGATTGGCGAAAACCTTGCCCCCGCTCTCCTCCTGACGGGCGTTGAGCGCCGCAAAATCCTCGTGCGACATGTAGACCTCGCCGCGCACCTCGAACACCGCGGGCAGGCTTTTCGAGGCGATCCGCTGCGGAATGGTTTTCATGGTGGCGGCGTTGACGGTGACGTTTTCACCCTCTGCGCCATCGCCGCGCGTGGCCGCGACCTGAAGCCGGCCATTTTCATAACGAAGCGACAGGCCCAGACCGTCGATTTTTGGTTCTGCGGTGATCTCAAGCGGCTTTTCATCGCCCAGCCTCAGAAAGCGCCGGACGCGCTCGACGAATTCGCCCGCTTCCTCCTCGGAGAACACGTTGCCCAGAGAGAGCATCGGCGTTTTGTGAGCGACCTTGCCGAACTTCTGCGATGGCGGCGCGCCTAGCCGCTGCGATGGGCTGTCATCACGTTTGAGGCCGGGGAATCGCGCCTCGATCGCCTCGACGATGCGGCGGAGAGCATCGTAGTCGGCGTCGGAAATCTCCGGTTCGTCGCGGGTGAAATAAGCCTCGTCATGCCGTGCGATCTCGGCGGCGAGATGGGCGAGTTCCGCCTTGGCTTCCACCTCGCTGAGAGACGCGACGGGCTTAACACTTACCGGCGAAATGAGATCGCCACTGTCAGACACCGGCCGCCTCCATCAAGCTTGCGGCTGCCCGGCGCGCGGCGTCCGTGACCTTGACGCCCGCCAGCATCCGCGCAATCTCCTCGACGCGGCCCTTACTGTCCAACTGGCTCGCGCGTGTAATCATGCTTTCGGCTCCGTTCGCGCTCACCGCATGCTTGGAAATCGAAAAATGCTGCGCCGCGTGCGAAGCGACCTGCGGCGAATGCGTGACGGCCAGAACCTGCACGGTTTTCGCCAGCGTCGCCAGCCGGTCCCCGATGGCGGATGCGGTGGCGCCGCCTACGCCCTGATCGATTTCATCGAAAACCAGCGTCGGCGCAGAGCCTTTCTGCGCGAGGGAGACTTTCAACGCGAGGATGAACCGCGAGAGTTCCCCGCCCGAGGCGACCTTCATCAACGGGCCGGGTGTCGAACCCGGATTAGTCTGCACCGCAAAGCTCGCCGTTTCAAAGCCGCCGGGCCCACCGTCCGCAATATTCTGAAACTGCGTAATGAAGCGGGCGCGCTCCAGCTTGAGCGGCTTCAATTCGTTAGCGACCGCCTTGTCGAGACCCGCCGCCGCAGCTCGTCGGCTGGCGGAGAGCGCCGCCGCCGCCTCGCGAAACACGCTCTCGGCCTGGCGAGCTTCGGCCTGCAGGCGGCGAATATCCCTGTCCGCCGCATCAACCGCCATGCATTCAGCCCGAAACCGCTCGGCCAGCGCAGGCAAGTCCGCGACGCCACAGCGATATTTCCGCGCCATTTCGCGTAGCTTGAACAGCCGCGCCTCCGCGTTTTCAAGTTCGGCTTCCGAAAACTCGCAGGCCTCGCGCGCTGACCTGATCAATGCGGACGCCTCCCCGATCTCGATGAGCACACGTTCGACAGCCGCGGAGATAGGCGCGCTCATATCGGCGCTTCCCGGCTGGCGCTCCAGCCGCCGCAGTGCGCCGCCGAGCTTGTTTTCGATGCCGCCTGCTAGGGCGGCACTCAGATCATCCAGCGTCGACGCGATCTTGCCGGCGTGCTGCATGCGTTGCCGGTTTGCAGCTAGCGCTTCTTCCTCGCCGTCGCGGGCGTCGAGGTTTTGCAATTCGTCGGCGGCATAGCGGGCGTACTCGATGCTTTTGCGCGCGGCCTCGCTCTCGGCCTGCC
>JBGSLP010000313.1:0-2473 GCA_041740655.1 Alphaproteobacteria bacterium | reverse complement strand
CGCCCACGCGACAGCCTTGTCGCCCGCCGCCTTCACCGCGCGCACGTCCATGCCGTCGACCTGTTCGCCGGGGATGCCGAACGATGCGCCGCGCTTGGAGAGGTCGGTCGTCGCCGACACGCGGTCGATGCGCGTGCCCATGCCGTATTTGTTGTTCTCGACCACATACACGACCGGCAGCCGCCAAAGCTCGGCCATGTTGAACGCCTCGTAGACCTGGCCCTGGTTGGCGGCGCCGTCGCCGTAATAAGCGAGGCACACCTTGCCGTCACCGCGATATTTGTTGGCGAACGCCAGCCCCGTGCCGAGCGGCACCTGCCCGCCGACAATGCCATGGCCGCCGAAAAAGCCTTTCTCGACGCTGAACATATGCATCGAGCCGCCCTTGCCGCGGCTGTAGCCGCCTGCGCGCCCGGTCAACTCCGCCATGACGCCCTTGGGGTCCATGCCGCACACGAGCATGTGGCCGTGGTCGCGATAGCCCGTGATGACCTGATCTCCGTCGCGCAGCGCCATCTGCATGCCGACAACGACTGCTTCCTGTCCGATATAGAGATGGCAGAAGCCGCCAATGAAGCCCATGCCGTAAAGCTGGCCGGCCTTTTCCTCGAACCGCCGAATGAGAAGCATCTCGCGATAGGCGTGCAGTTCCTCGGCCTTGGAAAATGCGGCGATCTGGGGCGCTTCTTCCGAGTGCGAGTCAATCCGCGCAACTGCGCTGCTTGCTGCTTTCGCTCGTGTGCTTGGCATGGCGTTCCTCTTAATTCGTCATTAAGCACAGCTTAATCGAACAGTCGGCGATGCGCCATGTCATTCGCATCGGGCGCGTTGCGAAATTGTGAAATCCGGGGGGCGTTTCGCGCGGTCGGTTGCCGCAAATCAGGGCGCGCGCCGGTTCTTGTCTACGAGAATGACGTCGTCGGGATGCGCGAAATTGAGGATCAGTCGCGCCTGCTCCTCGATAAGGTCGCGGTCGCCGCCCGGCCCGGCCGTCATCGCCGCCGCCCGCCGCTCCAAAACCTCACGCTCGGTCTTGATCAGCTTCAGCTCCGCCTCAAGCGACCTCACGCGCGCGTCGATCGCCGTGCGAGCCTCTAGCCCATACTGACCTTTCACCGCGTGATAGCCGAAATAGGCGATCAGGCCGATAAACAGAAGGAGCAGAAACCCCATCTGCCCGCCACGTGGTTTGGTCATGGAAACGCGCTCCGATTTCGCCGCCGCCAGCATCGTAGGCCGCGGTTAAAAACCGGTTAAGCGAGGCGTCGGCGGCGCAATCCGAGCTGAAGCGCTCAGACCGCCGCCGATGCGAACGCGCCGTCGCCGTAAATCGCGAGATCGTCCAGTTCCTCCTCGATGCGGAGAAGCTGGTTGTATTTGGCTGTACGGTCGGCGCGGGCGAGCGAGCCGGTTTTGATCTGGCCGCAGTTGAGAGCGACGGCGAGGTCGGCGATGGTTGCGTCCTCGGTCTCGCCCGAGCGATGCGACATCACGGTTTTATAGCCGGCGCGGTGCGCGATCTCGACCGCCTCGATGGTCTCCGACAGCGTGCCGATCTGGTTCACCTTGACGAGCAGCGCGTTGGCGAGACCCTTGCCGACGCCCTCCCGCAGCCGCTTCGGGTTGGTGACGAACAGGTCATCGCCTACAAGCTGGCATTTCTTGCCGAGCTGGTCGGTCAGCAGCTTCCAGCCCTCCCAGTCGTCCTCCGCCATGCCGTCCTCGATGGAGACGATCGGGTAGCGCGCCGCGAGATCGGCGAGATAGGCGACCATGCCGCCCGCATCGAAGCTTTTCTTCTCGCCGTGAAGCTCGTACCGCCCGTCCTTGTAGAACTCGGTCGATGCGGCGTCGAGCGCGAGAAACACATCGACGCCCGGCTTGTATCCGGCTTTCTCGATGGCGGTCATGATGAAGCCGAGCGCGGCGTCGGCGCTGGCAAGGTTCGGCGCGAAGCCGCCCTCGTCGCCCACGTTCGTGTTATGCTCGCCCTCTTTAAGCAGCTTTTTCAGGGTGTGGAAAATCTCCGCGCCCGCCCGCAACGCCTCCATGAACGATGGCAGGCCGGACGGCACGATCATGAATTCCTGAATGTCGATGGGGTTGTCGGCATGCGCGCCGCCATTGATGATGTTCATCAGCGGCACGGGCAGCACCTTGGCCGAAACCCCGCCCACATAACGATAGAGCGGCAGGTTCGTCGCGTCAGCCGCCGCCTTCGCGCAGGCGAGCGAAACGCCGAGAATGGCGTTGGCGCCGAGCCGCTTTTTGTTCGGCGTGCCGTCGAGCATGATGAGGGTGTGGTCGATGCGGCCCTGATCCTCCGCGTCCATACCCTGCAGGCTGTCGAAAATCTCGCCGTTCACCGCGTCCACGGCGGCGAGCACGCCCTTGCCCATGTAGCGGGCGGCGCCGTCGCGCAGCTCATGCGCCTCATGCGCTCCGGTCGAAGCGCCCGATGGCACGGCGGCGC
>JBGSLP010000312.1:0-1624 GCA_041740655.1 Alphaproteobacteria bacterium | reverse complement strand
CTTTATATCGCAATTATCTGGTCGCTGATTTCCCTCGGCCTTGGCGCGGCGCTAGGCCTATGGGCGTTCGCCGCAACCGTTTTCGGGCTCGCGCTCGCGTGGGCTTACAGCATGCCGCCGATCCGCCTCAAGCAAAACGGCTGGTGGGGGAACGCTGCGTGCGGGCTGTGTTACGAGGGTCTGCCCTGGTTCACCGCCGCCGCCATCATGCTGGGCGCGCTTCCGGACTGGCGGATCATAGCGATCGCAGCGCTCTACAGTATTGGCGCGCACGGCATCATGACGCTCAACGATTTCAAATCCATCGAGGGCGATACGCGAATGGGCGTCCGCTCGCTCCCGGTGCAACTCGGCGCCCGAAATGCGGCGTGGGTTGCCTGCATCATGATGGCGGTCCCTCAGGCGATCGTTATAGAGATGCTGTTTGTCTGGGGCGCAGTCTGGAACGCCGCTATTGTGGGCGCGTTCCTGATCGCACAAATCGCCCTGATGCGCCGCTTCCTGCAGTCGCCGATTGAGCGCGCAATCTGGTTCAGCGCGTTCGGAGTTCTGCTCTATGTGCTCGGCATGCTGGTCAGCGCGTTTGCGCTCCGCTCGCTGATATGAGGGACGCCATGACGCCTGCGCATATTGGATGGACGGGAATTATACGGCTCGGGCTGGTGCAGACGGCGATCGGCTCCATCGTCGTGCTGACCACGTCAACGCTCAACCGCGTCATGGTCGTCGACCTCGCTTTGCCAGCCGTGCTGCCCGGCGCGCTTGTCGCACTTTATTACACGGTGCAGCTGCTGCGCCCTCGCCTCGGATACGGCTCCGACATGGGCGGCAGACGCACCCCGTGGATTATTGGCGGCATGGCGGTGCTGGCGCTGGGCGGATTGAAAGCTGCTGGCGCCGTCGCGTTGATGGCGCAGAATGTTTACGCGGGCGTCGGGATGGGCATTTTCGCGTTCATTCTTATTGGCGTGGGCGTTGGGGCGTGCGGTACTTCGCTGCTGACGCTGGTCGCGAAGAGAGTGGCGCCGGACCGCCGCGCGGCCGCCGCCAGCATTCTGTGGACGATGATGATCTGCGGGCTGATCCTCACCTCGAAGCTCGCCGGAAGTTTTCTCGACCCGTTTTCGCTCGCCCGGCTCGTGGCGGTTTCGGCGGTGGTTTCCGCCCTTGCATTCGTTGTGACCGTCGCTGCCGTTTGGGGGCTGGAGGGCAAGGCCGTCGCGGCGGCTCCTGCGCCAGCTTCTGCGCCCACGCCATTTCGCACAGCCTTCGCGCAAGTCTGGGGAGAACCGCAGGCGCGTCAGTTCACCATTTTCGTCTTTGTTTCGATGTTCGCCTATCAGTTTCAGGAACTGGTGCTTGAGCCGTTCGCGGGCGACGTATTCGCCATGACCGCCGGGCAGACGACGATGCTCTCCGGCGATCAGCACATGGGAACGCTGACGGGGATGATCCTCGTAGCGATAGCAGGCGCGTCGTTCGGTGGGCGGTTCGGCTCGTTGCGCGCGTGGACGGCGGGCGGATGCCTCGCCTCCGCTATCGCCGTGCTGGGGCTGACTGCAGCGGCGCTTTACGGACCGGGGTTTCCATTACGGTTCACCGTTTTCGCGCTCGGCGCGGCGAC
>JBGSLP010000311.1:0-3548 GCA_041740655.1 Alphaproteobacteria bacterium | reverse complement strand
CACAGTGCTGTCCAAGTCATTGCTTCAAGCACGACAATCTTCGTTTTTTGAATGAAGTTGGCGTGCTCTGACAGTATTGAATGCACTTGTGTTTGCGTTAGGACAGTTTCCATGACGTTTTTCGATCCACAGACAATCCAGATATACGACGATAACGCGCAGCCTTACTCAGGTCGCAGCGTGGATACCGGCAACTGGAATGCGTTGCAGCGGTTCATCGCGAAAATGCCGCCGAAAGGCCGGGTTCTGGATTTGGGCTGCGGCGCGGGCTGGGCGGCCGAGGAAATGCAGCGGCGCGGGCTGGATGTGCACGCGCTTGACGCCTCACCCCAGCTCGCGGCGATCGCTTCGCAAAAGCTTTCACGTCCGGCGGCGGTTTCGCGCTTTCACGAGATGAGCGAGGTCGACAAATACGACGGCGTTTTCGCGTGCAATGTCATGCCGCATGTGCCACGCGCCGGGCTGATGGAAGTGCTCAACAAGATCGCGCTGAGCTTGCGCGATAAGGGCATTCTCTACGCCTGCTTTGCCAGTGGCGCCGGGGAAATACGCGATAGTCTGGGCAGATATTACGCGCTCTATACCGTGGATGAGCTGCTTGCGATATTCGGCAAGCAGCCCCATCTCAAATTTTCGTCGATGCGCACGCAAACGATGATCGACGACTTGGGCAATACGCAGATCTTGTTTGGCATGCTGGCTCAGAAACAGGGCGCCTGGGGCAACTGACCAAACGGCCTTTATCTGGTGATGATGATCCGCGTCGCGTCGCGCCCATACGACTGCACGAGTGAGTAGAATGTGCGGGCGTTTTGTGGATGCAAGCGGATGCACCCGTGTGAGGCGGGTCGCCCAAGCGAGCGGATTTCGTAGGAGCCGTGGATAGCGTAGCCGCGGTGAAAGAACACAGAATACGGCATAGGCGCGCCGCCATAGCGGCTGGAGCGGTGCGCTCGGCTCAAAAATGTGGGCCGGAACTTGCCGACGGGGGTATTGTAGCCGCCGCGCCCGGTGGAAATCGACCACGAATAGTACAGCGAACCATCGACATACACATTCATGACCTGCTGCGATTTATCTATGCGAGCAACCACATTCGCTGATGCCGACGTGGCAAAAAGGCATACAACGAGGAACGCAATGCGAAACATAAAATACCCTCTACTCAATCAGTGGCGCTAGTTCGGACCATACAGTCGAGTTCTTTTCAAAGCGTGAACACGGCGCATCTCTGCCGCGCAGTTTCCAGACGCCCTGATAACGTTGAAACGAGCCACGATTCGTGGTGTTCTCTGTCTGATCACGCGCTGGTTGTGGCGTCGGGCTCATGGCCCTGAAGTGCAATGACTATGGTACGGGATAATAGATGAAATATCAAATTGCGGTCTACGCTGCCGCGCTGTTTATCGGGTTGGCCGGGTCCATATCAGCGCCATCCGCCGCTGACAAGAAACCTGACGCAAAAGCGAAAGCCGCATCAGCGCAACAGGCGAAGCCGGTGCCCGCGCGCGAGTTGTTTGGCCGCCTCAAGCAGCCCATTCCCATGGCGGCGAGATCGATCGGCGGATACGCGCGCGGCTGCATGGCGGGCGGCAAAATGCTCCCGGTGAACGGCCCCGCTTGGCAGGCGATGCGGCTGTCCAGAAATCGCAACTGGGGGCATCCGCTGCTCGTGAAGTATGTGGAGAAGCTGGCGGTCGACGCGCGCAAGCTCGACGGCTGGCCCGGCCTGCTTGTGGGCGATATGGCGCAACCAGCGGGAGGGCCGATGCTGACGGGCCATGCCAGCCATCAGATCGGGCTCGATGCCGACATCTGGCTCAAGCCCATGCCGCCAAAGGAACTCACCGCCGAGGAACGCGAGAATATCTCAGCAGTGTCGATGCTCGGCGACGATAAGTTGACAATCAATGCCAAGTTCTGGACGCCCGAGCATGTGAAGCTGCTGCGCCGCGCCTCGCTTTATCCGGAGGTCGCCCGCATCTTTGTCCACCCGGTGATCAAGAAGGCGTTATGCGAGGCGGCTGGGACGGACAGGGGCTGGCTGGCCAAGGTGCGTCCGTGGTGGGGGCATCACTACCACTTCCATGTGCGCCTCAAATGCCCCGCCAATAACCCCGGATGCGTGGATCAGCCTCCGCTCGGCAATGATGATGGCTGCGGCGCCGAGCTTGATAACTGGTTCAAGCTTCTGACGAGGCCGCCCGCGCCGCCCGTGCCGAACCAGAAGCCTCCTAAGCCGAAGCCGCCGCTTACGCTGGCCGATCTGCCAGCCGACTGCAGCAAGATCATCGGCGTTGCAACGGCGGCCACGGCCTCGACGCCCGCTGCGGAGGAGGAACCCGAGGATAAAGCCCCGGCCGCTGCGGCAACGGAATAGCGCAGCTTAATCGGTCGGCCTGCGGGGCGGCTTTTCGAAGGCGGCTGTCATCTCCTGCACAACGCCCTGAAGGGCCATGGCAGGGTCGGCGCTTTGTGTGATCGGGCGTCCGATAACAAGGTAATCGGCGCCGACGTGGATTGCCTCGGTCGGGGTCATGACGCGCATCTGGTCTCCCTTGCCCGCACCTTGCGGGCGAATACCGGGAATGACGGCGAGGAAATCGCGCCCGAGCTCTCGCTTGATGCGCCCCGCTTCCCAACCTGAGGCGACGACGCCATCGAGGCCAGCGTCACGCGCCAGCCGCGCTCGCTGTACAGCCAGATCCTCCGGCGAAAGCGCATGCCCCTGCTGAATGAGATCGTCGGCCCCAAGATTGGTCAGGACGGTTACGCCAAGAATTTTGAGTTTCGAGCCATCCCGCCCGCGAACCGCCGCCGCAAGCGTTTTCGGGTCGCTCGCATGAACGGTCACGAGAGCGGCGCCCATGGCGGCAACGCTTGCGCAAGCGCGCTCTACGGTGTGCCCGATGTCGAGCAGCTTCGCATCGAGGAAAACGTCACGCCCTGCGGCTATCAACTCCGCAGCCAGCGGCAGGCCACCGGCATAAATCAGTTCAAGGCCGATCTTGTAGATGATGGGCGGGGCGCCGATCCGCTCGATAAACGAGGAGGCCAAGCTCGGCGTGGCAAAATCGATCGCGAGGACGAGCCTGCTTTGCGGGTCTGTTGGCGCGACCGACATCATCGCAGCTTAATCCGACAGGCGTGCGGAGGTATCGATGAGTTTGGCCACGACCTTTTTCAGCATGCCCGCCATGCGTTCATCCTTGAGGCTCCCGTCGTCGTTGAAAGCCTGCATCGCTCCGGGCAGCGCGATCTGGTCGGGAATGACGAACGCGCCAAGGCCGAGTTCAAGCACTTGCCGCAATGCGATTAGGCCTCGCATGCCGCCAATACCTCCTGGCGAGGCCGCGCCAATGGCGAATACGCGATTCTTGTATGCCGCCAACGGCTCCTCACCATCGGCTTTGACGCGTGAGACCCAGTCGAGCGTATTTTTCAGGAACGGCGAGATGGACGCGTTATACTCCGGGCTGCTGAAGAAGATCGCATGATGAGATTGGAAAAGCGCCTTCAGGGCAATTGCCTGAGGCGGCGGGCCGTCA
>JBGSLP010000310.1:0-3077 GCA_041740655.1 Alphaproteobacteria bacterium | reverse complement strand
TGAAATGAAAGATCGACGCATTTTCGTGCCGGCCATGAGTGAGCAGCGCTTGCTCGATCTCATCCATTTGCGGCTCGCGATCGAGCCCCAACTCGCCGAGCGGGCGACGGCGCACGTGACGCCCGCAAAACTTCAGGAACTTAAGGCGCTGAATATGCGAAATAATCAGTGCATCAGCAGTGGCGATGTGGAGGGTTACATCCTCTCCAATTATCAGTTCCATCGCGCGATATTCGAATGCTCAGGCTCGGCGGCCTTGACGCCCATTCTGGAGCAGGTGTGGATGCAGCTCGGACCTTACGCCCGGATCGTTTATGGCCGCCTCGGCACCGATCATCTGGATGACGACAAGCACGAACGGGTCATCCAGGCGCTCGATCGCCGTGATGCAGCGGGGGTGCGCAACGCAATCCTAGGAGATATAGAGGATGGACGGGCGTTGCTCATGACCAACCCCCTGAACCAGGCGCCGGAGCCGGAGGTGCGGGCACGCAGGGTCAAAGCCCCGGTTTTTCCTTGACCAAACCGGGCCAGATTATACTCTCAAAACCTAGCTTGTGATCACAGATTTTGTAACCGTCGCGCCCATGCCGTTCTCGCAGCAACGGGTCCGATGCGGGAGCTGGCCATGAATGAAATCTCGAACATGACGGGCGTCTGGCGTGAGATGGATGCGGCCCATCACATCCACCCCTTCATGGATACGGGCGCACTGAACGCCGAAGGCGCCCGCGTCATCACGCATGCCAAGGGCATCTATATTTACACATCGACCGGCGACCGCGTGATCGATGGCATGTCCGGGCTTTGGAATATGCAGGTCGGACATGGGCGCCCGGAGATTATCGAGGCAATCTCCGCGCAGCTGACCAAACTGGATTACTACAACACCTTTTTCAAAACGACCCATCCGGGCGTCGTCGAGTTGTCGCGCGAGATCGCGGAACTGGCGCCGCCAAAGCTTAATCGCGTTTTCTACACCAGCTCCGGTTCGGAGGCGAACGACACTATGATCCGCATCGTGCGGTATTACTGGAAGCTGCGCGGCAAACCCGAAAAGAGCCAGTTCATCAGCCGCCGCCTCGGCTACCATGGCTCGACCATCGGCGGCGCGAGCCTCTCCGGCATGCCGTGGATGCACGAGCAGGCTGGCTTGCCCATTCCGGGCATGAACTACATCACGCCGCCCTATTGGTGGACGGAGGGCGGCGACATGGCGCCCGATGAGTTTGGCCTGTGGGCCGCAAATCAGGTGGCGGAGGCTATAGACCGGATAGGCGCTGACAATGTCGCCGCCGTCATTGGCGAGCCCATTCAGGGCGCTGGCGGCGTCATCATTCCGCCTGCGAATTACTGGCCCGCCGTGGCGCGCATCTGCCGCGAGCGCGATGTGCTCTATGTCTCGGACGAGGTGATCTGCGGCTTCGGGCGCACCGGCGAGTGGTGGGGCTGCGACTATTACGGCGTCGAGCCGGATCTGATCGTGTTCGCCAAGGGCGTCACGTCCGGCTATTTCCCCATGGGCGGCGTGATCCTGTCGGACGAGGTGGCAGACGTCATCAGCCTTCACGGCGGCGAATTTTACCACGGCTTCACCTATTCGGGTCACCCCGGCGCCTGTGCGGCCGCCTTGGCGAACATCAAGATCATCAAGGACGAGAGGCTTCCAGAGCGCGTCAAGAGCGATATCGGGCCGTATCTGCAAGCCAAATGGCGCGCGCTCGGCGAGCATCCGTTGGTGGGCGAGGCGCGGATGGTTGGCCTCATCGGCGCGCTGGAGCTTTCGCCGAACAAGAAGGCGCGGGCGGCATTCCCGCAGCCCGGCGTTGTCGGCACGATCGCGCGTGATATTTCCTTCCGCGAGGGTCTGGTCATGCGCGCCGTGCGCGACGGGCTTATTCTCGCGCCGCCGCTTGTCATCACGCGGAATGAAATCGACGAGGCCATCGTCATCGTAGCGCGCGTGCTGGACGAGACCCACAGCGAATGCCGCCGCCTCGGGCTTATGTGACGGACGTGCAGGCGGTTCAGATGCGGTCGGCATTGAGCTTGTAGGGCGAGGCGGTGACAAATCGCGCAAACCGGCGTAAGCTTTTATCTATGAACGCATTGCCGAAATTCACCGCCATGACGGTCGAGCAGTTTCTCGCCTGGGCGGAGACGCGCCCCGAGGAGGAGCGATACGAGCTTTGGGGCGGTCAACCCATTTTGCAATCGCAGCAGCGGCTCTCACACATCGCGGTGAAAATGGCGGTTGCTTCGGCTTTGCGCGACGCCATTCGTCGCGCTGGGCTTCCGTGCTTTTCGGTAGGCGACGGCGCGACGGTCAAAATCGACGCCTATACCGCCGTCATTCCAGATGCGCTTGTCTATTGCGGGGCGCGCCTGCCCGGCGACACGGTGATCGTGCCTGCCCCCATCATCGTCGTCGAGGTGCTCTCGCCCTCCTCCATTCAGCGCGACATGGCCGACAAGCTTCGCGCCTATTTCCGCGTGGAGAGCGTCATGCATTACCTCATCCTCGACGCGGACGAAAAACGCGTGGTGCATCACAGCCGCCTGGGGGAGGGCCTGGCCTCGCCCGCAATCCTCACCGAAGGCGAATTGCGCCTCGATCCGCCCGGCCTCACCCTCGACATTCCCGCGATGTTCGAGGACTAATAAATTTGGAGACGGCCTTTGTCGGTTTGCGTCCCTGCAACTTTGCCCGACCGTGCGACTTCAGGTGAGAGGGCATTATTTTCTAAACTAAAAGCATTTGATGACGACGTTATCATTTACTATGAGCCAGAAATCGGCAATAAATACCCCGATTTTATCGCAATTATTCCTGATGTCGGCGTGATTGTACTTGAAATAAAAGATTGGTCACTAGATTATATTATCAGTGTTTCAGAAAAAAGCGTTGTGACGCGAGATGGCGAGAGGCCACATCCTGCATTGCAACTTGACGATTATGTAAAACGTTTGAAAAATCGGCTGAAAAACCGAGTTATAAACGGCCTGCTTGTATTTCCAAACATTGATCGAAAAAATCTCCCTATCAGCTTTTTGAGGGGATTTGACGAGGTGTTGTG
>JBGSLP010000309.1:0-2350 GCA_041740655.1 Alphaproteobacteria bacterium | reverse complement strand
GCCGGCGCGGCTGGCAAGCTTCACCCAGTCGCCATCGCGAACGCCGCGCTGCTCGGCGTCGTGCGGGTGGATTTCGAGAAGGTCCTCGGTATGCCAGGCGACGTTGCCTGTGCGCCGCGTCTGTGCGCCGACATTGTAATGGCTTAGCACGCGGCCGGTGGTCAGCAGGAGCGGGAAGCGCGGCCCGGTTTTCTCGTCGGTCGGCACATATTCCGTGATGATGAACTTGCCTTTGCCGCGCGAGAAGCCGCCGATATGCATGATCGGCGTGCCGGTCGGAGCTTCCTCGTTGCATGGCCACTGGATAGAGATGACCTCGTCGAGCTTTTTATAGCTGACGCCAGCAAATGTGGGTGTCAGCTGGGCCACTTCGTCCATGATCTCGCTCGGATGGGCGTAAGGCATCGGATAGCCAAGCGCCGCCGCGAGATCGACGGTGACTTCCCAGTCTTCCTTCCCGTTTTTCGGCGCCATGACCTTGCGCACGCGCTGGATGCGGCGCTCAGCATTGGTGAAGGTGCCATTCTTTTCCAGGAACGTCGAGCCCGGCAGGAAAACATGCGCGTAGTTGGCGGTCTCGTTGAGGAACAGGTCCTGCACCACCACGCATTCCATCGCGGCGAGGCCCGCCGAGACATGCTTGGTGTCCGGATCGGATTGGAGGATGTCCTCGCCCTGAACGTAGATCCCCTTGAACGTGCCCTCGACGGCGGCGTCGAGCATGTTCGGGATGCGCAGGCCCGGCTCGCTGTCGAGCTTGACGCCCCACAAGGCTTCGAACATGGCGCGCGCGCCATCGTCGGAAACATGCCGGTAGCCTGACATTTCGTGCGGGAAGGAGCCCATATCGCAGGCGCCCTGAACGTTGTTCTGGCCGCGCAACGGGTTCACGCCAACGCCGGGGCGGCCGATATTGCCCGTCACCATCGCAAGGTTGGCGATCGCCATTACGGTCGTCGAGCCCTGACTGTGCTCGGTGACGCCGAGGCCGTAATAAATCGCGCCGTTGCCGCCGCTTGCATAAAGCCGGGCCGCGCCGCGCAGGTCAGCCGCTGGCACGCCAGTGAACTTCTCGGTCGACTCCGGGCTGTGACGCTCATCCGCAACGAACGCCGCCCATTCCTGGAATTCATCCCAGTCGCACTGGGTGCGAACGAACGCCTCGTTGACCAGACCTTCCGTCACGATGACATGCGCCATCGCGGTCGCCACGGCGACGTTCGTGCCGGGCTTCAGCGGCAGATGATATTGCGCCTCAATATGCGGCGTGCGCACCAGATCGATGCGGCGCGGGTCGATGACGATGAGTTTGGCCCCTTCGCGAAGGCGCTTCTTCATGCGGGAGGCAAAGACTGGGTGCCCGTCGGTCGGGTTTGCGCCCATCACCACGATGACATCCGTCTGCTCAACCGAGTCGAAATCCTGCGTGCCCGCAGAGGTGCCGAACGCTGTTTTCAGGCCATAGCCGGTTGGCGAGTGGCAAACGCGCGCGCAAGTGTCGACGTTGTTGTTGCCGAATGCAGTGCGGATCAGCTTCTGGACGAGGAAGGTTTCCTCGTTGGTGCAGCGCGAGGACGTGATGCCCCCGACTGAGTTGCGCCCGTACTTGCCCTGAATGCGCTTGAACTCCGACGCGGCGTAGCCGATCGCCTCTTCCCAACTCACCTCACGCCACGGCTCCTCAATGGACGAGCGGATCATCGGGTTGAGAATGCGCTCCTTGTGGGTCGCATACCCCCATGCAAAGCGCCCCTTTACGCAGGAGTGCCCACGGTTGGCCTTGCCATCCTTGTAGGGAACCATGCGCACCAGTTCGTCGCCGCGCATTTCCGCCTTGAACGCGCAGCCGACGCCGCAATAGGCGCAGGTGGTGACTATGGAGTGCTCGGGCGTGCCGATGTCGTAGACAGATTTCTCGATCAGGGTGGCGGTTGGGCAGGCCTGTACGCAGGCGCCGCAGGACACGCACTCGGAGTCCATGAACGGCTCGGCCATTCCGGGCGAAACGCGGCTGTCAAAACCGCGTCCGCTGATCGTCAGCGCGAAGGTGCCTTGCACTTCCTCGCAGGCGCGGACGCAGCGCGAGCAGACGATGCACTTCGAGGCGTCGTATGTGAAATAGGGATTCGACTGATCTTTTTCGGCTTTGGTGTGATTTTCGCCATCATATCCGTAGCGAACGTCGCGCAGGCCAACCACGCCCGCCATGTCCTGCAATTCGCAGTCGCCATTGGCGGCGCAGGTCAGGCAATCAAGCGGGTGGTCGGAGATGTAAAGCTCCATCACGCCCTTGCGGATGCGCTTCAGCCGCTCCGTCTGCGTTCTGACGACAAGCCCCTCGGAAACCGGC
>JBGSLP010000308.1:0-5938 GCA_041740655.1 Alphaproteobacteria bacterium | reverse complement strand
TCGCAGCTTTGAATATGATCAAAATTACGGATAGTATTCCCAGTATCTCAACCGCAAAATTGGCTCAACTGCTGAACTTTGCCGCGCAAATCGCGAGACCATCATGCAAAACCTGATTTCGCGCCACAGCGCACTCCTCGCAGCCATATGCGTTACAATTGCCGTGGGGACATCGCCGGGCGCAGGTTTCGCGCAGGAAGCGGCGCAGCCATCGCCCGTTGCGCCTGCCGCGCCGGAGACGAGCGAGCCAGAAGCTAAACAACCGGTTATTGTGCAAGAGGATGCTCCAGCGCCTCCGGCGGAAAGTCAGCCAATCGCGCAAGAGCCGGAGCCCGAGCCAACACCGCCGCCTCCAACCGAGGTTCAGAGCGAGCCTGCGCCTGAGGCTTCGCCTCCGCCTGTGCAAACAGAGGCGCCTGCCGATGCTCCGCCTGCTTCGGTGCAAACCGAAGCGCCTGCCGACGCTCCGCCTGCTCCGATGCAAACAGAAGCGCCTGCCGACACTCCGCGCCGCCCTGTCACTCTCACTATAGCGACCTGGGGCGGCGCATATGCGCAATCGCAGAACTACGCAATTTTCTCGCCTTATGAGAAAACGTCGGGCGACCAGATTGAGGTGGCGCGCTATGACGGGTCGCTTGATGCGCTGGAAAAGCAGGCATCGACCGGCTCCCCAGGTTGGGATCTCGTCGACGTCAGCAGCGCCGTCGCCACGCGCGGGTGTGATGGCGGACTGTTGGAGGCGCTCGATGCGTCCGACCTGACAGGCGCAGCGGATATTGGAGCGGACTTTATCCCCGGGGCGGTCAAGCCCTGCGCCATCGGCAGTGTCGCGTGGTCCGCTGTCATGCTTTACAACAAGACGAAATTTACCAAGCGTGTTCCGGCAAGTGTGAAGGATCTTTTCGATCTCAAAGCATTCCCGGGAAAGCGCGCCCTTCCGAAGGGGCCGAAATATAATCTCGAAATCGCGTTGATGGCGGATGGCGTCGAGCCGTCCGACGTTTATCCAGCATTGAGCACGCCGGAAGGACTCGTGCGCGCGCTTCGCAAGCTCGACCAGATCAAGTCCGCCATCGTCTGGTGGAGCGACGCGACAGCGCCCGTCTCCCAGATCGGCAAAGCTGAGGCCGTGATGGGGATTGGCTTCAACGGCCGCGCTTTCCACGAAGTTATGACCAGCCGCCAACCCGTCGGCGTCATCTGGGACGGCCAGATTTACGACATGGATTATTGGGCCATCCCTAAAGGCGCCAAGCACATCAATGCGGCGAAAGACTTTCTGCGCTTTGCGCTTGAGTCGGAAAGGCTTGCCGAGCAGGCGCGCTACCTCCCATACGGGCCGGTACGCCTTTCAGCGCTCACGCAGGTCGGCAATCATGCGGAAATCGGCGTGGATATGAGGCCGCACCTTCCAACATCGCCAGAAAACATGAAGCGCGCTCTGGCGCTCGACGAAGGTTGGTGGAGCGCAAACGAGGCGACGGCTTCGGCCAAATTCGATGCCTGGCTTGCTGGCGAGCCTTATGATGACGCCGCAGTTTCGCCGACTGCAACGCCAAGGTGATCTTGCCGACCAGAGTGGAGAAGCCTTGCTCATCTGAAGTCGTCTTCGCACTTATACACAAGTTATGAGCATCTGAAATATTTCGCACGCGGCTTTGCGGCAACAGCAATCTCATTTTAGCTAATTTTAGTTCAAATTAATCGCTTTGGACCCAATTAATGCAACTTAATGCGACATTCTGAATTGAGCGCTTGATTCTGCTCACACTTCACTCTCTTTTTTGAATTAGTTGATCTCAGTTGCAGCCTCAACTAATGCGAGTTCCGCTGATTGCAAGCTGTACGATTATCGCAACTTCGTAACACCGCGCCAAAGCAAGATGGCTAAATTCGCGTCAGCTTCCGTTAAACAGATTGTTTCCGCATCTGGCTGGCGTATCCTTCCTCTCTTATACCCGATGCCAAGGCTCTGGCCTCCAAACATCGGTATTTCTAAAGGGTGCAAAAAAGCCCGCGACCGCTCCATATATTTGGGGTCAGGTCACTCAGGGTATGTTTAATAATAACAAACTGCGGGGTTTGTTCGCCGCCGGGAAACTTCCCGGCGGCTTTTTCTTGACCAAATTGCGGCAAACATGAGAATCAGCAATTCGTGAGTTGTATTTAGTATTTCAAAACGCTCTAGTGACGCCCTAAACCGCAGATATTCGATTTATACCTTCCCGCCAAACGAACGAGAGGCGCGCTTATGCCGCTGAAAACGCTGCTCCAGATCTTTGTCCTGACAGTTGTATCAACAGTATCAACGTCGCCAATCTGGGCGCAGACGGAGCCAGCAAGCGAAAGCCAGACGCTGCCTCCAAGAAGCGCCACGCTTACCGTTGGCGACCTTACGGCAGAGATTTCAGACAGCGGCCAGGCGGCTCCGCACGCCGTCGGCAGCTCCGCCTTCGCATCTATCAAACTCAAAATGGCAGGAACGCCCGAGTCTCGCAAAGCCAAGAAAAAGACCCGGAATAAAGCGCCCGAGCCGGTCGGATCGACCATCGATTTCGAGGCTGTCGAGGGTGAAATAACCAGCATCACCGGCGCGAAGGTTACATCCAGCGTAAACGGGCAGACTGCGAATGCGCAAATCCCCCGGTTGCGGCCGGGCGAGGAAACGACGGTTCTCGTCGAGATGCGGCTGAAGGCTTCCGCGGGCGAGCAGGTGAATCTGCTAAAGGTCACGCTGAAAGATGCGGCCGGCGCCTCATCGCAGCTTGCCGAATTGCGCTGGATGGTGCGCGATTGCGCCGGTGACTACTACCGCGAATTGCAGACCATCGCTGCATCTGGCGGCAGCCAGTTGTCCAAGCTGCTAGCCGAATTACGCACGCCCGACAAATCACTGCCGCGCACGTGGATATTCCGGGCATCGTCAACGGTGCGCAGCCGCGGACGTTGCCTGCGCTACCGCCGCCAGTGGGACCCTGAGGAATACGGTTACCGCCGCGTCTGCGTGCGTTACCGCGATGGCGAGCAGGAGCAGCCGACGACAGCCAGCACGAGCGTCAATCCGAAGGAGGAGCGCGAAATTTTCCAGCGCGCGAACGCTTTCCTGCGCACCGGTGGGGCCGATCCCAAGCTTTCGCGCAAGGGGTCGCTGGAATGGGTTAGCGGAAAAGTCGCCAGCGACCTGCGCCTTTACCTGGAGCAGCCTCCACACCCGGCGCTATGCACGGGCGCAACGGAGTTCACAAACTACTATCTGAAGCAGTCGGCTGGTCTGAAAGCTCATGCGGAGGGCGTCATCAACTCGGCAGCGAAGGCGCGCGAGATGGCTGCCGCCAAAACCGCCGAGGCCAAGCAGGTTCTGGCGGCGATGCAGACCGAGCAATCCGGCGAAACCCCGACCGCCACGCCAATTTCCGATCAATCCGGCGAGCAGCCGCTGCGGTCTCTCGTTATCGAGTTGGCGCCATATAGCGGGCTTTCACCTGAAGCTGTCGCCGCTCTCGAACAAGCTCCGGACGATCTGGCGGTGCTGCAAACGCTGAAGGACGGAATGGACACCGTCGCCGAACCGGACAAGGCGGCGCGAGCCATCCTTATGCCCGCGCTTGCGATGATTGAAGCGGCCGTTCATATGACCCGGGTCGAGGCGAGGTATCAGGACGTGCGAACCAAGTTTATCGGCGGCTTCGAGAACGTGAAAGCTGCGCACGACAAGTTCTGCGTGTGCGGAGGCTAAGAGGCCGCGTCAGAATTTTCGGTAAATTCCGATATTCATGTATCCGGCCTGTTCACCCTCGTAATCGCTGGAGATGCCGCCCGATACGGTAAATTCATAGTTGCGTTTGGCGAAGGCGGCAAACGCTCCTGCGCGGACGGTCCCATACTCCTCCGCGCCGTAGATGGCGAGTTCCGGCCCTATCGTCACCTGCGGAAGCTTGGGCCAGTAGTGCGGGGTTCGGACGCCGAGGCGGGCAAAACCGCTATAGGCAAGGTTTGCGCTTGCAATCGAGGCGTCCGCGCTGATCCACACGATTTCGCTCAATGGCGTCCATATTTCGCCGCGCATTTTGGCCCCGGTATTGTCACCGCTTGAAGCGTTCCCCTTGTCGCCCGGCGCGATGCGGTAGCTTTCAGGGTCGACGAGCGCGCGCGTTTTATCTCGCAGCGTGAGGCCGATCATGCCGATGTCATGGCGTTCGTAAGCAACCCCGGCGAACAGCTTCACCCATGCCGACGCCCAGTTGAATTGATAGCCCAGCAGGGCTTCCGCCGAGAAGGTTTGCGCCATGAATTCGACGTCGAACTCATCCCCGTTTGTGCCCGAAAGCAGCTCGTACTGTTTGATCGACGAATATGAGTATTGGCCATTCCCGGTAAAGAGCCGAAGCAGCGGCCCTTTGTCGGAGACGCGACCATCCAGTGCAATAATGGCGCCCGCATATCCCGAAGTAGTCGTTCCCGATTGCCCGCCGCCGCTAAAGGTATCCACGCGATCCTTTAGCAAAGCCTCGATTTTTTGTTGAAATTCGGATTTAGGCTTCGGGGCGCCTGAGGAAGATTGTGCACAAAACTGCGCCACAAGAATAACTAAAATAGATATGATTACTGATTGCTTCACAACATTTCACGCTATACTCAAAATCAACTACAGCGACGATATGCTAAATTTTAGATAAAGTGTCTTAATTTATTTTTGAATATACGACCTCTCGCCTGTGGATATTAAGATTTGCGCCGTACGCCGCCGCTGACATAAATGCATTGTCAGCCGCAGTTTCTGGGCCTATTTCTGGATTGGGCAAATTCGGTTCAGGAATGATTGAGTGAAAAGCGCGCGCTTCAGGCTTGGCATCTCAAGTGCGATCGCTGCGGCGTTTCTTGCCGCATTGCCCGCTTGCGCGCCGCTGCTGTCAACGCGCGCGGAAGAGGTTGTTAAGCGCGTCACGCTCAAAACCTCTCCGCCAATTACTCTTGCTGTTGAGGACTACGGGTCAGGGCCGCCAATCCTGTTCCTTCATGGCCTTGGCACATCGACTTACACATGGCGCCACATTCTGCCGGAGTTCGCAAAAACCAATCGGGTGATCGCGATTGACCTGAAAGGGTTCGGGGCTTCCGACAAACCCGACGACGAGAAATACTCGGTCATCGATCAGGCCGCGCTGGTCCGGACCTTCATCGAGCAGGAAAACCTGCAAAACCTTACCATTGTCGGGCATTCCTTTGGGGGCGGCGTAACGCTCGCACTGGCGCTTGATCTGGCGGAGGCCAAAAGCCGCCGCCTGAAGCAGATGGTGCTGATCGACTCGATCGCCTACAAGCAGACGCTTCCCATATTTTTCAAGATTTTGAACACCCCGGCCATCGGCCCTATCAGCATGCATTTGATCCCGCCGGAGGTGCAGATCACCGAAGCGCTCAACATCGCGTATCACAACGTCAAGGAGATCCCGGCGACGTCGGTGATTGAATACGCCCAGCCTCTCTATGCCCCGGAGGCGAAGGAGGCGCTGCGCAAGACCGTACAGCAGATCATCCCGCCGAATATCGACGAGTTCGCAGACCGTTATAAGTCGATCCGGCTGCCGACGCTGATCATGTGGTGCCAGCACGACAAGATCATCCCCCTCGCGTTCGGGCGGCGGCTTGCGCTCGATATCAAGGGCGCGTCGTTGAACATCATCAGGGATTGCGGGCACATGCCCCAGGAAGAGCGGCCGGCGGAAACCATCCGCTCCCTTCGCGATTTCCTCGATCGTTAGCGCGCGGCGCCGACATCGGCTGCCGCAGGTCGTGTGAACTCGACTTCGATAATGACCTCAACCTCATCGCTGACGCCCATTTTCGAACCCTCCGGCGGAATGCCAGCCACAATGCCGAACTCGGAGCGCTTGAAGGCGCCGGTTGCGGAAAAGCCGATCCGGGAACCGGACGG